>JBLHRW010000283.1:0-6856 GCA_047626445.1 Neolewinella sp. | reverse complement strand
TGCCGATAAAATCAAGAAAAAGGTGATTAAGCAAAGCCTGTTCGTTCTGATCTCGGTGTTGATCGCTCATACGTTCCTGGCGTATATTATTGGTACCGACGCGGTACTGGCCACCATTTCACAATCTCCAATGACTGCGCCGGGAGGCTTCATCGCTATTGTTATTTTCATTGGTGTGTTCCACTTCGTGTTCTCTATTCTGCGCGAGCAGGTATGCATTGCCATTTGCCCTTACGGCCGCTTACAGGGCGTACTGCTGGTGGATAACAGCATCTCCGTGATCTACGACTATGTGCGTGGAGAGCCCCGCGGGAAAATCCGTAAAGGCAAGCCGAAGCGGACCAGCTGCAGCGATTGTGTGAATTGTAAGGACGGAAAAAAATCCTGCTCTGACCAGATGTTGAACCGTATGCAAGCGGCGCTTACGGGCAGCCACCCCGGCACTCCTAAACCTTCCCTTGCACCTGCGTCCGCGCCCGCATTGGCCTTCTCGAACAACGAAACAGAAGTAGCGACGGTCAGCCTACCCAAAATAGGAGACTGTATCGATTGCAAGCTATGCGTGCAGGTTTGTCCTACGGGTATTGACATCCGCGACGGCATCCAAATGGAGTGCATCAACTGTACGGCCTGCATCGACGCCTGCGACGAGGTAATGGACAAAATAGACCGTCCGCGAGGCCTAATTCGCTACGACAGTGAAAGCGGCGTGCGGGAAAAGGTCCGCAAGATCTGGACGCCCCGGGTCTTCGCCTATTCCGCAGTGCTACTGGCCTTACTAGCCCTCAATGTGGTCTTACTTGGTGGCAGGGACGGATTGGACCTCCTATTACTGCGTTCTCCCGGTACGCTATACCAGGAAAACCCGGACGGCTCGATCAATAACCTGTACACCTACCAGGTCGTGAACAAGACCAGCAAGGCAATCCCCCTCAAGTTTGAGGTATCCGGAGGTACCGTCCGCATCATTGGCTCCTCCCCCGTTGCAAAACCGGGAGAGGTAACCGGAGGGGCACTTTTCATTGACATGGCCCCCACGCCTAAGGTGGGTTACCCAGATGAGGTAACCGTCGACGTATCGTCAGAAGACAAACAGTTAAAAACGATTACTATTAACTTCCTTCATCCAAAGAACTGATCATGAAATTTAACTGGGGCCACGGAATCGCTGTCTTTTACTCGTTTTTTGTACTGACGTTGATCGTTGTAGTGGTAAAAAGCCGAACTTTCGATAACAGCTTGGTTACGGAGGAGTATTACGCCCGCGACATCAACTATCAGCAAGAGTATGACCGGCGGCAAAACAGTGAGGACCTGGCCCAAAGCGTACGCCTGGAAAAGGTGGCTGATAATTACCGGATAATCTTCCCGGATGCCCTGGCACCATCAACCAAAGGCACGTTGTTGTTCTACCGCCCAAGCAGCAAGCTCCATGATCGGCTGGTAAAGATCGTGGTAGACGAAGCCGGTGGTATGAATTTATCACTAACTGGCCTAGAACCCGGTTTTTACCGGGCTATTCTGGAATGGTCTGCTGAAGGAAAGGATTATTGGGACGAATTTACGCTCACCGTCTAAACCAAGTAATGTGGAACTTATCGCAGCGTTTACCCTCGGTCTTTTCGGCAGCCTGCACTGCGTGGGCATGTGTGGTCCGTTGATGTTAGCAGCAAACTCTGCCTCCGCAGGAGGCTGGCGCGCGCCGCTCACTTATCAGGCTGGCCGGCTGACTACTTACGTGATTCTAGGTGGCTTACTGGGAAGCCTCGGATTAGGGCTCCGTCTTTGGAACGCACAAGGTGCTGTAGCCATACTCTCCGGTCTCCTGCTTATTCTTTTTGCCGCAATGAAATGGGATCCGGGAAAAATACTCGCCAGGTGGCCAGCTTACGCTAATTTTCAATTTTCCTTGCGCAGTAAAATGGCCGCCTTCATCGGCGAACGTGGGTTTTCCGCTCAATTTATCCTCGGCACCTGCAACGGACTCGTTCCGTGCGGATTGGTTTATCTCGCCGTTATTGGTGCCGCAAACACCGGAAGCCCGCTTACCGGTTCCTCTTTTATGCTGGCTTTTGGTATGGGCACTTTACCTTTGTTGGGTGCGAGCCTTTATGCTGGCTGCAGACTACTCACCTTCCGTCCTGACACAGTTAACCGTTGGACACCGGCCATCATGTTGGTCTCTGCTATTCTGCTCATCTGGCGAGGTTGGAACGCGCACGTCCCCGGCGCTTTTTTCAACTATCAAGACATGACCTTCCCACCACTTTGTCATTAATGAAAAGGCCCACCGTTCTTCACCCACTAAATACCCGAATCATGAATATGCTTACCAAAGTTTCCACCCTGATGACCGCTGAGTTGGTCCAGATCATGCATTCTACTCCATTGGGGGAAGCAAAAAAGCTATTGGAAAAACATGGCATCCATCACCTTCCGGTAGTTGACCCAACGGGTAACTTAGTCGGCATCCTCAGTCAATCCGACTTCCTCAAAACACTGGACCACGACGCCTCTGCCACCACAGCAGGCGAATTGATGAGTACCCATTTGGCTAAGCTAGAACCCAGTGACGACATACGGACCGCCGCTAGTGTATTTGCCCTGAACCGGTTCCATGCCTTACCCGTGGTAGAAGGCAACAAGCTGGTAGGTATCCTTACCACCTTGGATTTGATCCGATTTCTTGATAATGAGAAAGTATCCTTGGCGGACTACAAGTAGCGTCCTATACACGAATCAAACGCTTCGGTCATCTAAGGGGCTTACTTAGGGACACCGTATAAATAACTTACTGGTTTTTGACCTGACGCTTTTGTTCTCACCGCGCTTAAAAATCCTTTGCATAGCCTTTGTTACGGAAATGATTTTTAGGTGCGGTGAGGGCAAAATAAGGCGGTCAAGAAGCATGGTTTATTTATTTCGCGTCCCTTAAGTGCCTCCGGCTTCTCCGAGGGCACTTTTTATTGCTAGTGGGCCAGCCAGTAAGTTATCTTTAGGACTAACCCTAATTAGCCAAAATAATGGACGATAAAAATCAAGTTATGAACAAGGAAGATTCCCGCAGGTTGCGGGCCCTGTTCGAAATGGCTACGGACGGTATTATTACCATTGGCACCGACGGTGTTATTGAGAACCTCAACCGGGCGGCTTGCAACCTATTTGGATACGAGGCAAAAGAGCTAATAGGTCAGAAGATTAATATGCTGATGGCCAATCATGACCGGACCCATCACGACGAATACCTGGACCGCTACCATGCCACGCGGTCACCTCACATCATTGGTATTGGCAGGGACGTAATTGGTCGCCGGAAGGACGGTGGAGAGTTCCCGCTTCGCCTCGCGGTGAGTGAAGTAAAGCTGGAGGACAAAACGATATATACGGGCATTCTCCACGACGTCTCTAAGTTCCACGAGGCAAAACGACGAGTAGAACAACTGAACGAAGAGCTTGAAAACAAAGTAAAGCAACGGACGGCCGCCCTGGAAGAAAGAGAAGCCGAATTAAAACTTGCCCTGGGGAAGGAGCGCGAGCTGAACGAACTAAAAAGCAGGTTCCTGAGCATGGCCAGCCACGAATTTAAAACGCCCCTCAGCACGGTACTTAGTTCGGCTGAACTCATCGAGTTATACGAGACAACGGAACAACAGCCCAAACGGGAACGGCACATTACCAGGATTAAGGAGGCCGTAAACCAGCTTACTGAAGTACTTAATGATTTCCTTTCCCTCTCCCAGCTGGAGCAAGGCAAAGTTGGCGTTAAAAAACGCCTGGTTGATTTACTGGCATTGATTTCCACTAGTGTGGAGAGCAGCGAGGGACAAATGAAAACTGGCCAGCACGTTATTATTGACCATCCTGAAGAACCACTGAGAATCATCAGCGACCCCAAATTACTACGCCATATTCTGGTTAACCTGATCTCCAACGCAGCTAAATACTCGCCCGAAGGAAAGGACATTATTATTAAAAGTCGGATGACCAGTAAAGAATGTAAGATCAGCGTTATCGATCAGGGAATTGGCATTCCCGCGGAGGATCACCCGCATTTATTTGATCGTTTTTTTCGGGCCCGAAACGTTGAGAACATTAAGGGTACGGGGCTTGGGCTGAACATTGTAGGCCACTATATAAAGATCCTGGATGGTACGATCGAATTTTCCAGTAAAATGGGAAAGGGGTCTATATTCACAATTGTATTACCCGTTTCGAAGACTAACTAATTCACCTATGGACAAGCAACGATTGCTTATTATTGAAGACAATGAGGAGGTCAGGGAAAATCTAGCGGAAATCCTTGAACTCTATGGCTACCAAACCGCCACTTCTAGAAATGGTCTCGAAGGCGTAAAAGCCTGTATCCAAGACCCGCCCGATATGATCTTGTGTGACATCATGATGCCAGAGTTGGATGGCTACGGTGTCCTCAATTTACTCTCCGAAAACGAAAGAACCGCTGGGATTCCCTTCATCTTTATTACGGCAAAAACAGAAACCGAAGACATCAGGCGTGGCATGATCCTTGGTGCCGACGACTACATCACCAAGCCCTTTTACAAGGACGAGTTATTACAGGTGATCCGAACCAGGTTAAAAAAAGCCGGGGTACGAAGCAATGCCGCCAGCCCTGCTGCTGAAAAGCAGGTCCACCTAAGTGATCCAGACCGGGGCGCAGCTGAACTGGCCAAAGCTTTTGCTTCCTCCGGCCGGGAAAGTTTATTCTCCCAGGGGCAGTCGGTTGTTAGGGAAGGTGAATTTCCCCATTTCATCTACCAGGTAATTAGCGGCAACGTACACCTAAGCAGATCCCATGAATACGGCAGAGACTACATCGTTGCCGAGCTGGGGCCGGGTGAAATATTCGGCATACCTACGGTGCTGGAACGCGCTCCGTTTCATTATACCGCGAAAGCCATCACGGAGGTCCGCTGTCAGATGCTCCCTACCAAAACCTTGCTCGACCTCATCAATACTGACCGCTCTGTTACCGAAGCCTTGATGCGCCTTTTGGCGGGCCGGTTGGTGGAGCATAGTGAACGCCTTGTTCACCAAGCCTACGACAGCGTTAGACGCCGTACGGCACTAGTAGTCTGCGACTTGTACGAAAAATACGATGGAAGCCCGCTGGAGCTTTCGCGAGACGAATTAGCGCAGATGGTCGGTTCGACGAAAGAGAGTGTTATCCGCGCCCTGAGCGACTTTAAGCGAGAAGGGTTGCTGACTACCGAGGGGAAGACCATTCGGGTTGGGGACGTTGTGGGGCTGCGGGGCCTGTTGGTCTGAGGCCCGGCCGTGAGCTAACCACAGCGACCTTTCGTCGCGAATAGTCCTGCCTGTATAGTGTTACTAAATCGACAATACCCTTGTGAGAACAAGAAGTAGGTGGGCGCGGCCGCAGGTGCAAGGTGGGATTATAAGGAGCAGGGTTACATAACCAGCGATGGGCTTACCGCCCATTATTCAACCAACCTTCACAGCACCTGCCCCCGCCAAAACGCAACAAAAGTCTGGCAGGCCCCGGCGCTCTGCCGGCAATGCGGGTGCGGGCTGTGGCCCCACTTTTCCACGCTGGCCGCACAGACCTCCGCGCAGTGGCGAAGGCGGTCGTAGGCGTGTTCGCTTTTCGTTTCCAGCAGCGCTACGGCAATTTCCAAGGCGACGATGGTATCGTTCAGGTCCGCGTGGCAGGGCTGGGCGGAAGTGGTGCTTTCGAGGCAGTGACGGCAGATGCCAAGACAGGCGCGGGCGTGTTGTAAGCTGGCTTTGAGGAAGAAAGAGGCGGCTGCGTTCATTAGGTTTGGGGTGGTTGAGTATAAAGACTTTTGTTTGCGGAGAACAGTTGGTTTGGGGTGCCTATTTTTTGGGGTTTTAACAGTGTATCAGTTGGTCTTCTCCCCGGAGGGCTAATGGCTGTACTTTGGGGGGTGACGTTTAGGCAGCGTGCGCCACAATCAGGGTAGCTTTTCGGAACGATTTATTAGCTTGCCTGAGCATATCAACTACCAACTGAAACATCTCCCCCTTTGGCTAAAAAAAAGGAAAAACATTCCTAAGTAGGGTCTACTTTTGCCCCCTGATTGAGACACATATTAATAGAATAAGCAATACATTTGATTATTAGTCTGAAGTAAGAAATTCAGAGATACATTTTGAACAACACTTCTCCCGGAGCAGGCTAATCGCCTGCTCTGGTTTTTTATCGGGAGAAAACGATACCTTATGCGTTTACCCACCTACCCGCAGATTGATGGCTTGGTGCAAGACGAAGATGTATGGTTTACGAGCAGGGTGAAATTTTATTAGCCCTCCTGAAAATAAAATTCTCATGAGCAAGAAAACCATTTTAATAGTTGAAGACGAGCCTATTATCGCCGCCGATCTCCAAGATCGTCTAGTTGATCTTGGCTACCAAGTGGTGGCCAACGTCGACAATGGCGAAGATGCGCTATTGGAAATTCGTGAAGAAGCCCCCAATCTCATTTTAATGGACATCCATTTGGCGGGCACACTCGATGGGATAGAAACCGCCATCCGCCTGCGTGAAACAACCAATACTTCGCTTATTTTTCTTACCAGTAACTCCGACGAAGTTACCTTTAAACGGGCGCGGCAGGCAGGGCCTCAGGCCTTCATCTCAAAACCCTTCCGGGGAAGAGATCTTGCCCACGCGATTGAACTTGCTATCGGCGAAGACCCCAGTGAATCGTCCACTCGCTCACTTTCGGCTGCTTCTAGACAGGGAGATGCTGTCCAGGTTACCCGGGACCGCCTGTTCATCAAAGTAAAAGATCGCTTAGTTCGGCTCATGCTTACCGACATCCTCTACCTTGAGGCAGACGATTATTACTGTAAA
>JBLHRW010000282.1:0-6863 GCA_047626445.1 Neolewinella sp. | reverse complement strand
CCTTCCTGCAAAACGCGGAGGAGTTTTGCCTGCATTTCAAGTGGCAGTTCGCCGATCTCGTCGAGGAAGATGGTACCCCCGCTGGCCAGCTCGAACTTGCCCTTTTTCTGGGTGAAGGCCCCGGTGAACGCACCGCGTTCGTGCCCAAACAGCTCGCTTTCGATCAGATTTTCCGGTAGCGCGGCACAGTTTACACTGACCATCCGGCGCGTGCTCCGGTTGCTGAAGTTATGGATCGATTGTGCCAGGAGTTCCTTGCCGGTTCCCGTCTCGCCGGTCACCAACACCGTGGCGTCGGTGCCAGCCACCTGGCCAATCTGACCTAGGATTTTCTGATACTTTTTCGATACCGTAATGATCGGCCCCGTGGCGTGAACCGTATCGATCTCTTCCTTCAGGGCTTCGTTTTCGCTTTCGAGCTGCTTGCGCAGCTCGTCCACGCGGCGTTTAGCTTCCTGCAACCGGCGTTTGTTGTTGACCTCGGTCGTCACATCGCGGCAAACGACGCTGAGGAACAGGCGGGTATCTGCCGCTACCTGGACGAAGCGCACCTGGAGGGTACGTTCCTTGCCCGTTGAGTCGGTGTACACGTAGTCCACGTCAGACCGCGTCCGGCCATCCAGTTGTTCTTGGCGTATTTCGGTCAGTTCGGGTATTTCCAGGTCGGACATTAACTGGCCGATGGGCAGGCCTTCCAGCGACTTGGTGGTCAGCCGACTAAGTTTCTTGCGGGCGGCCGCATTCATCAGCACCACGTTGTTTTCGGCATCCAGCCAGATGACCCATTCCTGTAGGGTGTTCAGCGTCGTGGTGTGGAGTTGGCGGTATTCGTGGTCTTTCGTTTCCCGGCTGACGTCGTGGGCGACCACGACCATCATCTCCCGACCATCTTCAGTGCCGTACCAATGCAGGGTGGCGCGGGTAGGGTAGTGGCTGCCATCTTTTCGTTGGGTCCTGGTGGCGGCTTCGAGGTATTTGCGTTCCCGGAGGTTGGCGAATAACTCCTGGGTTTGCTCCCCGAATTGTTCGGGCAAGATTTTTGCGGCAGGTTGGCCAGCCAACTCCTGGCGGGTGTAGCCCGTCAATTCGCAGCCCCGGTCATTGGCGTAGGTGATGCGGGCGTCGGCGAGGTCGACCCAGAAAATACCGTCGAGGCTGTGATCGAGGCTGAATTCAAAGGCGGCATCGGTCACGCCGGCGGTGGCGAAGGTGTTCGTCTGCGCAGTTTGCTCCCGGGCACTGCCGTAGATTTTGAATACCTCGATTTCATTTTCTGCCGATTGGCCCTGCAAGGTCAGGTGGTGAACTTCATCGGCGTCGCTTTTTACCGTCAAGGACAGCTCGAAGGGGCGGGCGGCGGCCAGCAACCGGTCAAGCGTGACCTTAGCAGCGGCCTGGTCGTCAGCACTAATCAACAGACCAGCTTTGGTAGCAAATTCAGCGGCAGGGTAGAAGTCCCGTTCGGGCGACCAGCCGAACCATTCCCGGAGTAACGGCCCGAGATAGACTTGTCCGGTGGAGAGGTTGTATTCCCAGCCGGCAATGCGGCCGTGACTTTCCACGGCGTCCAGCAGGTCCGCCTCCCGGCGGCCGGCTTCGGTGGTTGAAAAGACGATCAGGCACAGCGATTCATCGCCAGCAGCCTGGTCAAAACTTATTTTCCCCCGGACGCCGAAAAGGCGACCCTCCGCGTTTACGAACTGGGTGTCGAGGAATTCTCCCCGCTCAGGGTCCAGCTGTTTCCAATGTTTTTTCCAGCCGAGGAGACTGAAATTAGGGTTGATCTCCAGGTAAGAGCTCTGGGCGAGTTGGTGCCGGGAATACCCCAGTAAGGTGGCTGCGGCTGCGTTGGCGTGCCGGATTTTTCCAACTTTATCTACCCACAACACGCCTTCCGCAACGAGGTCGAAGGCGGCCTGGTGTAGTGGGAATGATGAGTCTGGAGCGGCTGGGGTCATAGGAGGATGCAAGATAGCAGGTTCGGAGGATATGGGGGAGTTGGAGGAACCACTAAGGGACGCCGTATAAATAACTTACTGGTTTTTGACCTGACGCTTTTGTTCTCACCGCGCTTAAAAATCCTTTGCATAGCCTCAGTTACGGAAATTATTTTTAGGTGCAGTGAGGGCAAAATAAGACGGTCAAAAGGCGTAAGTTATTTGTACGGCGTCCCTAAGGCATTAAGGCATTAAGGCACTAAGCGCTACACTAAGGAAAGGGGAGATTGAGTAACCACTAAGTGCATTAAGGGCATTAAGAAAATTAATGGTTACACAAAGGAATAGGGAAGCCGGAGTGGTAACGTTTCAGCTCGCAGAGCTTTGTACCACAGCCCCGACTTCAGTCGGGAAAAAATGTTGGTGTAACAGCGCCGAACCTAGCCCCCAATAGAAGTCATGCTAGCAAACACCTGCCCCTGCTGTTCCAATCGCTGGGTATCATGGCCAGTTTTATGTTTCCCCGTTACAAATTCTGTAATCAGGGCAGCGAGGTCCTCGCGCCCGATACCGGAGCGGAGCAAAGGAAGCAGCTCCAGTCCTTTGGTAGAATAAAGGCAGTTCAACATAGTCCCCTTTGGCGTGAGCCGCAGCCGGTTACAGCTTCCACAAAGGCTGCGACTGTAGGCAGGGATGATGCCCACCTGCCCCTTGAAACCAGGTACACGATAGGCTACCGAGCTGCTGTTGGCTTCATCTACGAACTTTTCGATTTCGGGGAAGCGTTCCCGGATGTTGTTCAGGATGTCCAGGTGTGAAAGGTAGAGGTGGTGGTTGCCATCCCCATCGTTAAAGGGCATTGCTTCGATGAAACGGACGTCAACTTTATGGTTCTGGGTTAAAGCGACAAAATCTGTCAACTCATCATCGTTGGTGCCTTTGAGCACGACAACGTTAATCTTGGTTTTAATGCCCCGTGCCAGTAGCTCGTCCAGAGCAAGTTTGGTGCCAGCAAAGTCGTCCCGTCGGGTGATTTCGAAGAAGCGGTCTTCCCGGAGCGTGTCCAGGCTGAGGTTATAATGATTCAGGCCGTAGCCGACCAGCTCGTCCAGTACCGGCGGTAACAAGATACCGTTGGTGGTCATGGCGAGGCTGGGGAAGATATTGCCCAGGCTTTTGACCAGTTGGGGTAGCCCCTTGCGGGAGAGCGGCTCTCCGCCGGTTAACCGGACCTTGTTTACTCCTAGTTGCGCGAGGACTTCGGACAGGAACACAATCTCCTCAAAGGACAGTAACTCACTTCGGGAAGCGAAATTAATGCCTTCCTCGGGCATACAGTACCGGCAGCGCAGGTTACAGCGGTCAGTAACGGCGAGGCGAAGGTAGGTGGATTGGCGTCCGTGGTTGTCTAATAGCACAAGAGCAAAGATAGGGTTTGATTAGCTGTATTAGCCAAAGTAAACATAGAAGGCACACAAACACATAGAATTCACAGAAGGCACACAAAACAGTTGGGCAATCGCAAGACCGCTCGTCTGCCGAGGTTGGTTTAAATTCTCTAGTCGTCAGACGAACTTTTGCCCGGCGACGCCAGGCCAAAAGGATTCGGCTGACGACTGACTGCCCAGGGACGGACGAGTCAGGTCGTTTCCTCGCTGCGCTTGTTCGCCGGTGGTGAGCAAGCGCAGCGAACGGTGCTTGCGGAGCTATTCACTTATTCTCCCATTCTCCCATTCTCTCCTTCACTTATTCTCTTAGCCATTGGAAAATTACCCAATTGTTTTGGCAAAGATAACTTTGCAGAAAAGCTAACTTTGTGTAAAGTTTCGCTTACCCCACAAAACACAACCTGATGTCAACTACCATCACCTCTCCGTTGAGTAACCGCGTTTTAAACATGACGGAGTCCGCTACCCTCAAAATGGCCCAGCTTGGTCGTGAGGTAAAAGAACAAGGCCATGACGTCATCAGCCTTAGCCTTGGCGAACCGGACTTCGATACACCGGATCACATCAAAGAGGCTGCCAAAGCAGCCCTCGATGCTGGTAAAACGAAGTACACCCCGGTTCCCGGAACGGCGGAACTAAGAGAGGCAATTTCTGCCAAGTTCAAACGGGACAACGGCCTCGACTACAGCCCCGCGCAAATCGTGGTAAGCACCGGCGCCAAGCAGTCCATCGCCAACATAGCCCAGGCGATGCTGAACCCCGGAGACGAAGCGATTATCCTGGCCCCTTACTGGGTGAGTTATTCCGACATCGTAAAAGTTGCCGAAGGCGTGCCCGTTCCAGTAGGTGCCGGCATCGAAGACGATTATAAGGTAAGCGCCGCAGCCATCGAAGCAGCCATCACCGACCGTACCAAATTCGTCCTGTTCTCCTCCCCGTGTAACCCGACCGGTTCGGTATACACCCACGACGAACTCGCGGCCATCGCCAAGATGCTGGCCAAGTACCCTCACGTGTACGTCGTCGCCGATGAAATTTACGAGCACATCAACTTCACCGGAAAGCACGCCAGCATCGGCACCCTCCCTGAACTAAAGGACCGGACCATCACCGTCAACGGATTCTCCAAAGGCTTCGCCATGACCGGCTGGCGTTTGGGCTACATCGGTGCCCCGCTGGAAATCGCTAAAGCCTGTACCAAACTGCAGGGGCAGTGTACCTCCGGTGCCAACAGCATCGCCCAGGCCGCCGGTACCCTAGCGCTCAATTCTAGCCTGGCCCCGAGCCTGAAGATGAAGGAAGCCTTCGCCGTTCGCCGCGAACTGATCATCAAGGGCCTGGAGCAAATCGAAGGCATGCGGGTCAACCGCCCACAAGGTGCCTTTTACATCTTCCCCGATGTCGCCGCCTTTTTCGGTAAGTCAAACGGTGAATACACCATCAATACCTCCGACGACCTGAGTGAGTACCTGCTCATGAAAGCCCACGTTGCTACCGTTGGCGGCAGCTCCTTTGGCGCGCCTACTTGCATCCGTATTAGCTATGCTGCTAGTGAGGCGGCTTTGACGGAGGCGGTGGCAAGGATCAAGAAAGCGCTGGAAGCACTTTCTTAGTACATAGTCGGTAGTAAGTAGTCGCTGCCGCATAGGGATGCTCGCTTCGCTCGTGTGTGGCAGGGCTGGGCAGGGAACCATTAAGGCTCTAAGACATTAAGTGTTACACTAAGATTAGGAGCGTCCCTTAGCGTAGCGCTTAATGCCCTTAATGGTTCCATTACGAGCGAAGCGAGCGCTCCCTCGCGGTAGCAACTACCTACTATAAACTACTAACTACCCGACTATCATTAACCTCCGTCCAATACCCATCCAAATCCTTAAAATATACCTGGCGGACACCATCCGGCCGACCATTAGACTGCATCGGTACCCCCTGCCAGCTGAAGAACTGTAGGTTGATGTCTCGCAGGTGCTGAACGAATTTGTCGAACTCGTTGACGGAAATAGAGAGATGTACCCCTTTTTGTAACCGGACCTGGTTGCGGTCGGATTCGATGACGTGCAGGCTCATGCCGTTGCCGAGGCTCAGCCAGCGGATGTTGTCCTTTTCGGTGCCGTCGTGGACTTCTTGCAGGCCGAGTACCTTTTGGTAGAAGGCCACACTTTCATCGACGTCGTCGACATTGATGGCATAATGGTCGAAGCTGGCACCGTAGGGTCCGGTTTCCGTGCCGAAGATATCGGCTTTGGGGGTGCACGAAGCGAAAACGGTCAGTGAAACGAAGAGAATAAGGAGGTAGCGCATGGATCTTTTTTCGGTAAGGTAGTGGATTCGATCAGAAGGTTTACCTTCGCTTCTATGCGCCCGGCTACAATTGCTTTACTGGTCTGCTACGCATTCATTGCGTGCGTTCATTTTCTGTACTACCCCAAGTGGCAGCAGGATGGCGCGGAGGCGACGATCAGCTACGATGTGAGTGGGTATTATATGTACTTGCCGGCGGCTTTCATCTACGAAGACCTGAAGGAGGTAAAGTTTCTCGACGAGGTCATTGCGCAATACCGGCCCACGGCAGATCCATACCAGGTTTTTACCCACGAATCGGGGAATAAGGTGATGAAATACAGCATCGGGCAAGCGGTGGTGTACACCCCGTTCTTTGCCGTAGCACATGCCTGGGGGTCGGTGAGCGATGCCTATCCTGCCGATGGCTTCTCGTTGCCTTACCAATTTATGGTTTCGCTGGGAAGCCTGATCATTAGTTTTTTAGGCTTGTTTTGGTTGATGATCTTGCTGCGGCAGTATTTCCGGGAGGGGGTTGTTGGTCTGACGTTGCTACTGATTACATTAGGGACGAACTACCTCAATTATTCGGCCATCGACGGTGCGATGACGCACAATACGGTGTTTACGCTCTACGCCCTGCTTCTTTTAACAACCCACCGCTTCTACGTCCGCGCTTCCTTACCCAAAGCACTACTGATCGGCGTATGTATCGGCCTGATGGCCCTGACCAGACCAACCGAGATTATTGCGGCCCTGATTCCCCTCTTGTGGGGACTGGACCCGGGGCGAAAAGGTGCGTTAATGGAGCGATTGTCCTTCTTTGGTACGCATTGGCAGCAGCTTGTGGCAGCAGCCGTCGTTACGCTGCTCATCGGCTCCATTCAATTGTTTTACTGGAAGTATGTGAGCGGCGATTGGTTGGTCTACAGTTACCAGGACCAGGGGTTCGACTGGTTGGCCCCGCACCTAAATAAAGGGCTGTTCAGTTATAAGGCAGGGTGGCTCATTTATACGCCGCTAATGGTGTTTGGCCTGCTTGGGTTTTACCCCCTGTTACGACAGCAAAAAACGTTGTTTACGGCGCTATTCCTCCACGCCCTATTCTTCATTTATGTGGCCTTCAGCTGGAGCGTTTGGTGGTATGGCGGCAGCCTCGGGCAGCGGACAATGGTGCAGGAATATGCCGTGCTGGCCT
>JBLHRW010000281.1:0-6907 GCA_047626445.1 Neolewinella sp. | reverse complement strand
TCGCCGCGTAGCGAAAAGAAAGCCCCCGGCAGGGAGGTGTGACGGGAGGGTACGTAAATGCATCGTTTTAACTACTGGCTTGGCGTATTCTGAGGGCTAGAAAGCGGTGAGTGGAAAACTTATCAGATTGAACACCCTACATTTAGAGGTAATAGTCAGCGCTATTTTTATCCCTCCGATGAACTTTTGAAGTGGGGCTGCTGCCCGTCAAAAGATGCATAGGAGGAGAAAATGGACTTAGTACGTCTAGCACAGAGTGATTTACTCCTCCGAGGCGTCGAGCCAGACGCGTTAGCGGATGGCACGAGCTCCTCGGAGGTGTGAAATCACAGAACTGAACCCTAGATCGTCGCAGAGAAAGACCCAGTCAGTAAAAATCGCATTACAAAAACAAGCACGATACTCACCGCCAAGCCGAAGGTAACCTTCGCCAGATCCTTGCCAATATCTTTGAAAGCAGGCTTGAGGTTTAACCGACCAGGAATCGTCTCATAGTACGCTACTGCGGCCCGGGCGATCATTACTCCTGCCATGAGCGGGACCATCCAGGGAAGGTCCGTGACGCCGTCACGGAGGTAGACAACGTAAGCGATCAGGGCAATGATCAAGACGTTTAATCCAATGCCGGCATAATGCATCGCAGGCGCCCGCTCAATGTCACTGGGCTCCTTGAGTAATTCGACGGTGTACCGAATGGCAATCTCCCGTCCGGCCAGCAGACCGAGGAATACCCAGGTTGTAGACATCGGGACGTTGCTGAACTCCTTGAAGAACAGCAATAGAATACCGTAGATAAAATCGACGATGGTGGCGGAGCGAATGTCCGTAGTGTTGGTCTTGGCTTTAACAATCTTCTGGATGTTACCTCCTTTACTGTAGAAGATGACGGCAAGCATGGTGAGGAGAATGGTCAACGAAAGTCCAATTTCCATTCCCGTAAGCGACCGTGGTAGGTAAACGTAGATGTTGGCAAAATCCTGGATTAACCACTGCCCCCATAAGAAGCCGGTTGAGCACCACTGCAGAATGGTCCAGTTTCGCTTCTGGGTAGCGGTGATCTTATTATCCATGAACCGCTTGTCAAGGAGCTTAGTTACGAACTGCCAGACGATGATCGCCAGGAGAAAGGCCAGGGCGTAACCGAGGATAGACTTGACGGTCATGTCTACGAGACCCTTCGGCTTGAAAAAGGTCAGGACGAGAAAGGAAGTACTCACCGGAATGCCCGTCCGGGTAAGCAGCATCAAGACGAGGGGGGGCAGTAAATAGGGCCAACTCATGTCCTCTACGAAGGTATATTTCTCCAGCCTGCCATAGCTCACATCACCACCATATTGGTACCATCCATAAATTAACGTGAAGGCGAGGATTGAACCGGCAAATCCCCAAAGAACGTACCATGGCCGCTCCTCATTGGAGGAGAGGAAGGTTCCCAGCGTTTGAATTGAATCGTTACCAACTACGGCATAGCCAGCCAGGACAAAACCAAGCCACATGATGATTAAAGAAGGATCCATGGAGTACTGCTTGAATAGTTCTCTTAAAAGCTTATTTGGAGGAAGAAAGTGGAAATCCAGACAAGCGCTGAAAGCTAAGCCAGAAAACAGGTTGTTTAACCATCCTCTTAGTGGAGCGCGAAGATACCCGGTATTATCCCTTGCAAGGTTAACTGAAGGTTAAGTCAATGCCCCAGTTAAATAGCAAGGATACTGGCCATCCGGATCAACGCTTCCCGCGGCTTCTTCTCCTTATGAATGGCCTCCTCGAACGGGCAGGTGAAAATTTCGTCGTTGACAATACCGATAGCGACGTTTTCTTCGCCTTCCAACAAACGGTTGACAGCGTGGTGGCCGAGGCGGCTGGCCAGTACCCGGTCCAATGCCGTCGGGGCTCCGCCCCGCTGCAGGTGGCCAATGACGGTTACCTTAGGTTCCATACTTGCCAGTTCGTCCTTGATCTTGTCGGCTACGCCAGCGGCACCACCATTTGGGTGGCCTTCAGCCACAATGACCACGCTGAAGAGCTTGCCCCGTGCTTTGTTTTTCTTGAGGACGGTCTTGAGGTCCTCCAGGTTCGTTTCCGCTTCGGGGATAAGAACACTACTGGCGCCCGAACCAATGGCCGTATGCAAAGCGATGTAGCCAGAATGGCGGCCCATCACTTCCACAAAGAAAAGACGGTTATGGCTGTCGGCGGTATCGCGAATCTTGTCAACCGCTTCAATGGCAGTATTGACAGCGGTATCGAAACCAATGGTATAATCGGTGCCGAATAGATCATTGTCGATCGTACCAGGAACACCGATAAAGGGAATATCGTATTCTTCACTGAATACTTTAGCACCGGTAAAGGTGCCGTTGCCGCCAATGGCGATACAGGCATCGATGTCGTAGGCGCGTAGGTGCTCTGCGGCCATCGCTCTGCCTTCCGGTGTCATGAATCGCTTGGAGCGGGCCGTGCGCAATACGGTGCCTCCTCGTTGGATGATGTTGGCCACGTCACGGCGTTCCATCCGTTTGAAGTGACCATCGATCATGCCTTCAAAACCACGTTCGATTCCGTAAATGTGTAGTTTGTTCCAAGCGGCAGTCCTTACGACCGCACGCAGCGCGGCATTCATTCCCGGTGCGTCACCCCCTGAGGTGAAAACGGCAATACGACGAATATCTTCTCTTTTCATTCTTTTCAAATTGGGATGGCAGCCAGGAAGAGCGCAAATGTAGTGCGCTGGTACCTTAGCCCGTTAGATCGTCAGACTATTTTCAAGTCCTTTTTACGAGCCAACTGACTGGCCGTCAAGTATTCTAATAACTCAGAAACTCTTTAGGATCGGCGGCTTCGACAGGCTCAGCTACCGGATTTACTTCTGCGACCCCGCTAGAAATTCGCCAGGGGCGAATCTGTGGTGGTTCTCAAGCCAAAACAATCGGGGCCTGAGCTTGTCGGAGGCATAAATTCTGCGCCCAAATAGTTCCTAGACTTAAACGTACTATAAGTTTCCACGGTGGAAATCCGCCAATGCTTCGATCGGCTTATGTATAAACCTGCCTACCTCCAAGTCCCGCTCGTGCATGGCGGCCAAAAGTATTGGCTTGAAGTGAAAAGCAATCGAACCAATGAAACTGATGGGAACCTCCAGGTGACCTTTGTACTTCCGTACGTGGCGGTCCAGGAACTCGGCAAAGCTAGAGAAAACGATCTTCTGGATCAGCGGGTGCGACTGATGTTCTCCCATAAACCGCGTGAAGCCGGCAAGATAAGTGTTGGGGACGTCTGATTCGTAAACCTTGTCCAGGATCACCGACTTATCAATTTTCGCGTATTGTTCAAAAGCGTCGTTGAGCTCCACGTCCAATTCCCGATAGAAATAGGCGCGCAACAGGGCCTTACCCAGGTGGGAACCACTTCCCTCGTCGCCCAGCATAAAGCCGAGATTGGTGACGTTGTCCGTCACGTCTTCTCCGTCATACGAACAAGTATTAGAGCCCGTACCAAGGATGCAGGCAATGCCGGCGCTATGACCACAGGCCGCACGGGCAGCACCGAGAAGGTCATGCATGACGAACACTTTCGCGTCGGGCCAAGCTATCGAAATACGATCTGAAATAACCTGCTTTCGCTTGTAATCCCAGCAACCAGCACCGTAGTAGTGCACTTCCTTAGGATGCAGACCAGGCAACAAATCTCTGGTAAGTTTATTCATCTCTTCATGGAATAGCTCCTTAGGGTGAACCACCGGGTTGTAGCCTTTGGTATGGACGAACGAGCTTTCACCGTCTTTTGCAACCCAGGCCCAATCCGCCTTTGTGGAACCAGAATCAGCGATCAATATCATGTGCAAATTTATTTGGCTAGTGAAGGTAGTGTATATTTTACACTAAGTCCTTTTTTAGGCGGGGACGCAGGTGCACAGATCGGATTAGGGCAAGGGTATACAGGTTAACCGAGCCTCAAGAAGTGAGGCCGATCATTCCCCCTGGTAATCGCAAGACCCACCATTTACGGCTGAGGGTGTCCCCCACCCGAAGTCATTGTTGGTCAAGCTGCTCGGGTGAGGACACCTTCAACCAAGTACTTACTGGGCATCAGGATATTTAACACACAGGTTTATTTTTAAACAAATAGTGTTTTTAATTAGGCGAGGTAAAACATTTTTACTTAAATTTGTTTTAAACGACACGGCTTTTACCCGTTTTGGTTGCAAAAAGAAGAAACATGTCTGTAAATAATGTCCCACAATCTACTGCCCTTGGTCGGGTAGTAGCCAAAGTTTTTGATTACGCCTTTCACTACAGTGTGGAAATCCTCCTCATTATACTGATCCTTTATATCTGTATCAGCCGGGGCCTCACGTTGAGTATCGACATTTATGATCCGATCGAGCCAACGGCCGGAACGGCACTTTCCGAAGCTTCGGTTGCCAGCGGCTGGCTGGATGGGGTAGGGCGGTCGGCCAACGCGTTGTTGGCCTCGTTCTCCGTTCCTGCCCCCGCTCCCGAAGCAGTTGCCAGTGAGCGTACTGTGGCAATTGATGCGGTGCACGAAGGATTCAATGAAGTTGCCCCCAGTGCGGACCCTGCTCCCCACATCAGTAATATGACCCTGGTCCTCAGTCCCGATTACGGCACTCGGAAAAAACTTCCGCCCCACATCATCAAAGCCAAAAAGGGCCGTGTCCAAAATTACCTCGAACGCTATGCCGAAATTGCGCGTAAAGAGATGGCCGATTACGGCATACCGGCAAGTATTACCCTGGCGCAGGGCTTACTGGAGTCTAACGCGGGAGACAGCAAATTGGCCGTGAATTCTAATAACCACTTCGGGATCAAATGTCGCAAAAAATGCATTGGCTGCACCTGCCGAAACTACGGGGATGATACGCGTTATGATATGTTTCGGGTGTTTACCTCGGCGGCAGAATCCTTCCGGGAGCATAGTGAATTGCTAAACACCAGCCGCTACGCGAAGCTAAAAGGCCACGGCAGCGATTACAAAAAATGGGCCCACGGCCTGAAGGCTTGCGGTTATGCTACCGACAAAAACTACGGGCATAAGCTGGTGACCATCATCGAGAACCTCGGGCTGGATGCTTATGATGGGGTTTAGGTGTTCAATTTGCCTGTAGTGCAACACTGTACTAACTACGAGGTATAGAGCGATTTGCTCATCGTATGCATTTTCCAGCTTAGCGCAGCTGGATGGGAGCTCATCCGATATGGCGAATCGTGTCGCTTATGTTCCCATACGAACGAAGTCAGCAAAGCTGTGCGGTAGCTACTACGGACTATCGGCTACTGATGGCGCAAAGCGCCAACCCGCTCCAGCCAGTCCAGTACAATCTTATTAAATGCCTTGCGGTCCTCAAGATTACAGAGGTGTCCCTTTCCTTCCATAATCACCAATTCTGCTAGTGGCGCATGCTTGTCAGTGTACCGTTTAGCGGCATCGAGGAAGACGTGGTCCTGGCTGCCATTTACCAGTAAGCTGGGCGTTGTCAACTCGGTGTTGTAGAATTTGCGTACGACGGAGAAGAAGTCTTTATAAAGCCCCAGCCATTTTAGGAATTCCCCCGGTTTCAGCTTTAAGGACTGTTTGCGGTATTGTTTGCGGCTGAAGGCATGGTTCCTTCTTGGCATGACGATCAGGATGAACCCATCGTAGATCCAACGAAACGGAACGAAGTAACTCATGAACTTACCAAAGTGGGCAAAGGTGCTGATGCGCCAGTCGGCTTTGAACACCCCACCGCACATCATCATTGTTTGCATCATTTCCGGACGACGAGCATTTAACTTTTGCAAAATAA
The DNA here is from genome assembly GCA_047626445.1 of Neolewinella sp. Taxonomy (GTDB): domain Bacteria; phylum Bacteroidota; class Bacteroidia; order Chitinophagales; family Saprospiraceae; genus Neolewinella. The sequence continues at coordinate 1,101 of JBLHRW010000281.1, read as the reverse complement.
TGCTGCCCAATGAAAGGGCAATGAAGTGTGCTTTGGCTACGCCGGCATGATCAATGGCCCGCAACAGGTCATCGGTGATGATGTCGAAGTTGTAGGTACGGTATTTCGGTACGAGGTCCTTACTGTAGCCATGATCCCGCATGTCAATTAGTAGTAGGTTGTAGTGGGGCGCAAATCCTTCAATCTGGAATTTCCAGGTAAGGGAACTACCTCCGGCTCCGTGGATGAAGATCATCCAGTCGGCCTTGGGATCAGCCAGGTGGATAGTATAATGAAGAAGGTTCTGCAAGTCAGCTGGTTTTGTGGGTACCGGGGGTAAAGGTACTACTTGGCGCTAAATTTAGGTTTTCATGACCTCTTTAGCTGTAGCCTTGATGGTTGAAATTATTCGTACGTTACATTATTGATCGAGCTTTACATGCAGCGGTTCTCAGTTTAGGGACGCCGTATAAATAACTTGATATGTCCTTTGGAAGGTACGACTGCATCGCTGTCGGATTTGATCGACGGTAAAAGCAAGCATCATCAGGTAAGCAAAATTAGTGGCCAGGTTCTTTTTTCCGTGACCGAAGTTGTGACCGAAGTTGTATTCCTGATTTTTCAAAGTGTTGAACACCTCGTTTTCGATCTTCCAGCGGCTTCTACCCATACGCATTACAGACATGACGTTTAGCGCGTTCAGCTCAATATTAGTAACCCAACTAAAGATCACTTCCTTGCCTTTTTGGGGCTTGTAACGACAGTATAGAATGTTACATTTTACTCCTTCGTTAGCCTTGTTGATCGCCAAGCCGTTGGCGTATCCAAAGTGGTAGAGTCCGTCTTTAACTCGTTTCTTAACCCACTTTATTTGGTTGGCTTCATTCAACGTATCGAACTGGGCAAACATGTGTTTATTGCCTTTCTCTTTGGCGTTGATGACATACTTTGCTCCAGGTCCTTGACCGATGATTTGATTAATCACAGGGGCACAGGCGTAGGGTGTTCAGTCTGATAAGTTTTCCACTCACCGCTTTCTAGCCCTCAGAATACGCCAAGCCAGTAGTTAAAACGATGCATTTACGTACCCTCCCGTCACACCTCCCTGCCGGGGGCTTTCTT
>JBLHRW010000280.1:0-6937 GCA_047626445.1 Neolewinella sp. | reverse complement strand
CGGTAACCTCAGGGTACCGGGTAGTGATGGTTTTTAACCTCGTGCAAGCAGATGGCGGTGCGCCAACAAAGATTGACCAGACGACCGCAGCCAGGGAGTTAGCGCCGATCCTTGCAGGACAGGCCGCTACCGATCAACCATTCTGTCTTTCCCTTGATCACCAGTATACCGATACCAACTTTTCGACCGGACAGCTAAAAGGCAATGATGCGGTGCGGGTGATGGTGCTGCGCGAGGCGGCAGCTTTGGCCGGCTTGGAGTTGCGGGTAGGGCTGATCGAGCAGTCTGTCACGGCTGAATGGGAAAATGCCGATCAGTTCGGTCAGGGGTACGGGTATGGCTACCGCTCCCGGCGGTCGCGGTACAACGACTATACTCCAGTAGGTGAGCCCAAGACCTTCGCCAAGGTGGAGGTCGGTGAAATACACGAAGAGTACCTGAAAATGTACCATTGGCTGCCGGAAGATGGGGCAAGTATCGGCCAACTCGGAATTACCATGCCTATTTTGTCGATCAGGCAGCGGGCCGATCCACCGTCACCCAGACGGCCTCCAACACAGTGGACACCCTGCTGGATGACTGGGAAACCCAACTAACCGCCCGCTATACTGCCGGGACGGACGATGCATTGGTCCCAACAAAATTTCCTTCACTGGCCGCCCTGTGGGCGGCGGCTTTCGGGGCAGTGCTGGAAGGGTAGGGGAAATCGGTCAAAAAAATAATTCTAGAGAACATAGTTATGCCGATCATCGAAACGATCATCAAGGACCTCCAGGAAAACCATCGCACGCTGATTCCACAAGGGGCGATGGATCATCTGGAGTCCGTACCAGCCGATTCCGCCTTCACCGGTTCGGTCTTTGTAGCCAAGACGCTTGTGCCAACGCTGTTCCTCAAGCTTTCCGCTAAAACGGCGACCAGAATAGGGCTACTACCCGACGAATTTTATAACCCTTCCTATAAATTTCTTACCGTAGAAGACCAGGACGGAAACACGGTCTCTCTGGTGACGCTCCAACAGGGCGAAAAAAGAATAATGCACGCGCAACTGGACCTGGCCGATCGGCAAGTACAGGAATTCATCAGGCTGGCCAAACAGCAGGAGTGCTTTTATCTTGACGTTACGGTGGACCATAAAAAGAAGCCTTACGGCACAACAGAAATTTTTGAGATCGACGGGGAGCACCTCGAATGGATTACGCGCAACCTGGTACGCGCTGCCAACGTCAAGGTGGCCAACGACTGGTCGAGGGCAGCTAATGCTTACCAAAGCCAGCAGGGTTTTTTCTCACGGGGTATCTTTCTCTCCTTTCGTGGTGGGGGAAACCACCAGCTACACGCAACCAGTAATACATCTTTTATCAGCCGGGGTGATGACGACTACGAGCCGGACCTCGACCTGGCGATGAGGTCCGTAACTTCCTACGAGCTGGATTGGCTCGCCAGCAAGCATGGTGTCTCGCTCACGGACGCGCCCGCCATGCCGGTGAGCCGGAGCTCTCCGAAAAACTGGCAAAATTCACGCCTGGCTCCTTTTCCTCAAAACAGCTCAGGGAGCTGGAAGCGCTGCTTGAACAGTAGCCTAGCCGTAGCTAAATGAGGTTTTTTCCAACGCGGTTAGGCGGTAAAAGACGCCGCAGATAAGGCAATGAAACTTATGTTACACTGCACTAGTGTTCCTTACTGATTGAACCCAATTGGCGAACAGCTGTAGGTCTTCCGTGGCAAGGGTACTCGCGATTTTAGCGAAGCACGACCAGTTTTTCTACCCGGTGGCGACCGGTCGTCGCTTCGATTACCCGTAAAAAATAGTTGCCAGCTGCTTGTTGGGATAGGTCTAGTTCCGCGCGGCCTGTCTGTCTGTTGCTACTCCAAAGTATTTGTCCCGTGGCGGAGTACAACTCCAAGCGAAAAACACCTGGCGACAAGTCGATTATCGTTTGGCCTCGGGCCGGATTAGGACTGATAGTGAGGGTGCTAGGAGGGAGTACCTCGTTCAGGTTAGTGGTGGTATCGGGGCAACTTTCCACGACGTCATTTGGGTTGTTGGCCTCGTCGGTGGCGGTCGGGTCTGCAGGGCTATATCGCCAGAGTTCCGCGCCAGATAGTCCATCGTCAGCAGAAAAGTAAATGACGCCCCGATAGTTGTACAGATAATCCGGAGAACCCGATGCCGGGCCGGGGTTAATGTCTGCAATGAGTTGAGTGCCTTCGGTGGTCCCGTCGGAGTGGTAAAGCTCCCGGCCAGAAGAAGGGTTAAAAGCGGAAAAGTACAGGATGTCATTGGCTACCACAAAATCTCGGGGGTGCCCGCTTTCTTCTCCTTCGACGATGTCCTTGACGAGGCGAGTCCCGGCTGAAGTCCCGTCAGTAGTTAACAATTCGATGCCACTACCCGAAAGGTCACCAGTAAAGAACAACTGCCCGTTATAATTTAAAAGGTTGCTGAGGTTATTTAGGGAAGCACCGTTTGGAGGGTTTATTTGGTTGATTTGAGTCGAGGATGTGCTGAAATAATAGAGACCCTGGCTGGCGAAACCAGAGGCAATAAAATAAAGCCTGTCACCGATGACGGTCATGTTTTGGAGGTTTCTGAGTGAGTTGCCAGAAGATAAACGCTGGGTGCCAGTAGGTGTCCCGTCCGTTCGCCAAATATCGCTTACGGCCTGGTCGCTGATGATCACAAAAGCCGCGCCGTCGAAACCGATAAACCTGGCGCTGGACATGCTTCCCGCCAAAATCAGCGAAGTTCCCTCCCGGGTACCGTCGGTTTGATACAAACCTGCCTGCGCACCCAATACCTGACTGCTAAACAGTAGTGTGGAGTCATTCAGTACAAACGGTCGAAATCCCCCATTAATGCCGCCTTCTCCAATTATCTGCTGAATTGTATCAACTGTTTCAGTCACCGGGTCGTACGCCAGCAACATTTGACCGATGTCTCCTCCTCCGCCAGAGATGTAGATTTTTCCCTTAAAAAGAGAAGGTTTCGAAATGCTGACGGCGCGCCCATCCGCGTTTTTGAAACGCAAAACTTCCTTTGTCCCTGTCGTGGTTCCATCGGTGACGTAGAGCGTCTGTTCCCTAGGGGTAGGGCTTGCGACGAAGTATCTTTTTCCTAGGTAATTTAGTTCGCTAGAGATGTCCGCTGAGGGTGCGCCAGGGTTGATGTCCTTGATCAACTCAGTCGTTGCGGCCGTCCTGTCGGAAGTTAATAATTCCCGGCCTACGCAAGTAATGTTAGCGGAGAGGAGGAGACTGCCAGTAGCGGTGGTGTCATAGATTATGGGGAAAGAGCTGCCTTCGGTTGAATTTACGTCGAGGACCAGTTCAATATTCTCGTTTGCCGTGGCAGTCCAAACTTCCTGCCCGACTTCATCACCATTGCCAATAAAGTACACATGGTCTTCAAAGATTCTCAGGCTCCCGATATCGGAACCACTGGGGCCTGCGAATAGGTCTCCGATATTATTTGTGCCTTCAAGGCTGCCGTCGGTAACCCATAGTTCCTGACCGGTTAAAGTATCCTGTCGCAGGAAGAAGTAATTGCCGTCAGCAAGTAACGCGCTTACTTCCCCAACGTTTACCGGCACGGTTCCAGGTGAAAAATAAGGTAGGAGACTAAACGTCCCCTCCGGCGAAAAATCCGTTCGCCAGAGAGAAACGATCCCGCTGCTGTCTCTTTTACTGAAGTAACTGAGAGAAGAACCTACATGAAAATTGAACAGATTTAAACCTTCTTGTCCTGGAACAAGATCAGCGTAGACGGCTGTATTCATACCATCAGTGTACCATATTTCCAACCCCGTTGCGGGAGAGGTCGCTCTAAAAAAAAGGGTGTCATTGAAAACCTGCAGATCACTGGGGGTGCCACCTCGAGGGCCGGGATCGAATTCGTAAAATAACAATGTGCCGGCCCGGGTACCATCTGTACGGTATAGTTCATAATCAAAAGCACTATCGCTGGCTGCAAAGAAAACATTGCCAGCGTACGCCGTAACGTTGCTGGGACGAACGAAGGTATTACCCGGATTAAAGTCCGTGACCGGGAAGGTGCCGCTCTGGGTTCCGTCTGATCGCCACAACTGACTTATCTCATTCATGGATTCAGCGACGAAGTAAACCAGGCTGTCTACGGATACAATCTCGTTGCTCAGGTTAACATCGAGAGCCGTCGCCGCCAGACTTGTGCCTGCCATGGTGCCGTCGGTTAACCAGATGTCTGGCTCCGTAATGTTAAAGAACAGTGCGACTTGGTCACCAAAGCTTACGGCTTTTCGAAACTGCTGGCTGCGAGTATTCGGGTTATTCTCGATCAGTAGGGTGTAGGTGCCCGCAACGAGGTCGGCCCGCCAGGTTTGGCTTTCGTCGAAGAGGCCTGTACTAAGGTAGACGGCATCGTCCACCAAGAAAGCTCTGGTGATAGTGGCTCCGCTCAGTCTGGCTTCGTCCGCAAACAGTAAAGGGCTGGCTCCCGGTTCGTCGATCACGTACAGGGAAGAACCATTCACTCCGTCATCGGCGAAGAATACGGTCCATTCATCGTTAGAGGATAAAAATTTGGGGGAACTACCAGCGTTGGCCTGGTTGATGTTGGCCACCAGCTCCTGGGCGGATAACCCGTTTACCGTGAAAAAAAACAACGAAAAGAATAGTAGGTAAGTGGTGTAAGATTTAGGCATTTACAGTTATGGTCTAAGGGGTGTTAATAAGGAACGGTCACGCTTGGGGTTACAGGAAATGAGGGCAAAACAAGGCAATTAAAAGCCATAAATTACTTGTACAGCGTCCCTTAAACCGTTTATTGGATAGCTAGACAAGCGTAATCTTCCGCTTGCAAGGTAAGGATTTGTTCGATATTCAGATCGATGCCCTAGTGGACCATTTCATAATTCCTTGACGGCCCAAGTCTTGCCATCGTAGCGATGAGCTTCCTGATGAAAAGCCTCATTTAGCTGCGGCTAAACTCCGGTTTTCAACAGTCGCTCACCACCACGCTGACGGCGACTTAACCATCAGAGAATTATGAAATGACCCACTAGTAGGTTCTCACACCGAAAAACTCTCACCCATCCGCTAACCCCTTTTCCCTCGTAGGTCAGCGGACTGTAGCTGGTGGCTGGGAAATCCGTTCCGCAACAGGTGATACCGCCAAGTTCATAACCGTCCTCATCAAAAAAGACATCATCATTCATCCTGGAACTAAAGAGGGTAGGGGATGACTCATGTTTGTTGGCGAGGTTGAGCTTCCTGAAACCAGAACCTTCCAACCCCAATCCGCCGCCGGGAATTTCAGAAAATGGATGATTTGGACCGCGCAGTGGACCATCAAACCGCACAACAATTAAAAACAAGAAAGCGCAACTAAAAACAAATACGACTTCTTATCTTTACTACGCATGGCTACTAAATCAATAATAGAAATAAGGATTACGGGAACCCGGGGAGAGCAGCCACTCAGCCCCGGAAACGTCGACGTGGATTACCTCATCGAGGCGCTTACGCATGCCCGGGATTTACTTAACGAAACCCGTACGGAGAACTAACCTTTAACCATCACCCTCCACGAAGGTAGTCTGGCCCTCCGCCACGAGACACAACTTGAGTTTGTTGAGACCTCCTCTGCTACGCACGACGTGAAGGGGTATATTGATGACCTGATTGGCCGATCTTCCGGCTTTTTCTCTACCGTCAAGGATCCGGAGCGCTGGTTGGCCCAAATCAGAGGCCATGAAGATTAGCCGGATTTTCCTTGACACCAGTTGCTTTATCCGGCTCTACAGAGACTGACCACCGCCACTTCCCACCACGCTAACCCTAATAAATGCTCACAAACAACACTTCTTATACTTCCGTCCACTACCACAAGGACAAGGATCATTCCTGCCAACCTTCTTTTTCCTGACGGGCTTCTTCTCCGAAATTGATCGCATTCTGGCTACCTGCTCCTCCATCCGCCGCGCGAGGATGCGATCAACCGCCGACGGTTCCGGTTGGGTGAGCAGCCCCTCCAGAGTTAATGCCTCATTCTTACGTTCAAGATAAGCCAGGCTATAAAACTCAAAGGGGTTTTCCGGCAACGCCATCACTTCAAAGGAAGATGCCCCTTCCGCGAATGCCCCTTCGATTTCTTCAAGGTTGCCCTGCATGGAGTCCTCAATGAGACCCCGGTGGTACAGCTCACGTACGGCAGGCAACAGTTCTGTAGACTTGGTAAACGTTACCGGGACGGCAAGGCCCGTGATGAAGTTGGAATCCACGACGCCCTCCTGGTCCGTGGTCAATAATAATTCCAATAAGTCCTTGTAGAGGTTTACTACTTCTTCCCGTCGCTCCGGCTGGTGGAGTAATACCTGCGCCGGTAACTCCTCTACCTGCGCCCGGTTGAAGTAATGGATGTCCGGTTCCTTCAGGTAGTCAAAAAGTACTGGCAACTGGGTCTCACTCAAAAAGTACAGTGCTGGCATGATGTAGCTATCAGCGAAGTCTCCGAACCAGAAACGGAAAAAACCTTCTTCCATCCGGAGATAATCCAGCACCTCGGGCAGCGTTTCCGTCGCCCGCAAGATGCCCAAAAGGCGAATAGCATGGATCGGAAAAAAGAGCGCTTCATCCGCCAGGTCCGATCGGGCGATCTCGTCGTACCGTTCCAGACCATCACGGAGAATGGCCCGCAAATCGGAGATCAGGCTTTCTCTGGGAAGTTGAAGCAGCGCCTTCAGCCTGGTTTCATTCATATCCTCTGGCAACAATGCGTACAAACATTCCAACTCTGGATGATGTAGTTCCGGTTTGCCCAGACCTTTCAGGACGACCTGCCGGCGGCCGGTTACCGAGATTCGCCGTGCAAGCTCACGCGCATCCCGTCCCCGGTAGTATTCCTGGCTGGTTTCCAGTAAGAATGCCAGCTGACCATCGAGTTCCTGCTCGGTAAGCC
>JBLHRW010000279.1:0-6941 GCA_047626445.1 Neolewinella sp. | reverse complement strand
AACGACTACGGCCACCGTACTGGCGCAGGCCATGATTAAGGCCGGACTGAAAAACGTTACTGCTGGCGCTAACCCAATGGACCTGAAGCGGGGCATCGACAAAGCCACCAAGGCGGTCATCGAGCACCTGAAAGGCCAGAGCGAAGTAGTCGGTAATGACTTCAGTAAGATCGAGCAAGTAGCTGCTATTTCTGCCAATAACGATAACGAGATTGGCGCTTTGATTGCCGACGCGATGAAGCGGGTTTCTAAGGACGGTGTAATTACCGTTGAAGAGGCCAAAGGCACCGACACCTACGTTGAAGAGGTGATGGGTATGCAGTTTGATCGCGGCTACCTCAGCCCATACTTCGTAACCGATACGGAGAGTATGGTGACAGAGTACGAGAACCCGTACATCCTTATCCACGATAAGAAGATCAGCAACATGCAGGACATCCTGCCAGTACTCGAGCAGGTGATCCAGAGCGGTCGCCCGCTGCTGATCATTGCCGAAGACATTGAGTCTCAGGCCCTGGGTGTATTGGTGGTAAACCGCCTGCGTGCACAGTTGAAAGTAGTAGCTGTTAAGGCTCCTGGTTTCGGTGATCGCCGTAAGGCCATGCTGGAAGACATTGCCATCCTGACCGGAGGTACCGTCATCAGCGAAGAGAAAGGTTACAAGCTGGACCAGACTACGATGGATATGCTCGGCACCGCCGAGAAGATCACTGTAGACAAAGACAACACGACCATCGTGAATGGTGCGGGTACTGAAGCAACGATCAACGGCCGTATCGGTCAGATCAAGCAGCAGATCGAAACCACTACCAGCGACTATGATCGGGAGAAGCTGCAAGAACGCCTGGCCAAACTGGCTGGTGGTGTTGCCGTACTCTACGTAGGTGCTGCCACGGAAGTGGAGATGAAAGAAAAGAAGGACCGCGTCGATGACGCACTCCACGCAACACGTGCCGCCGTTGAGGAAGGTATCGTAGCTGGTGGAGGTGTGGCCCTGGTGCGCGCTATCGCTGCACTGGAAGGCATGAAAGGTGAAAACGAAGACCAGACCATCGGTATTCAGATCATTCGGAAGGCCCTGGAGGCTCCGCTTCGCATCATCGCCGACAACGCAGGTGTGGAAGGCAGTGTCATCCTCCAAGGTGTAATAAACGGTAAGGAAAAAGGAGACAGCTACGGCTACAACGCCCGGACTAATGAGTTCGAGGACCTGAAGAAGGCTGGCGTGATCGACCCGACCAAAGTTACCCGTATTGCACTGGAGAACGCTGCATCTATTGCCGGTATGGTCTTGACCACCGAGTGTGTGATCAACGATAAGCCAGAGCCAGCCGGAGACATGGGTGGCCATAGCCACGGCGGCATGGGCGGCGGCATGGGCGGTATGATGTAAACGGCTGTGCCGTTTATCTTAGACGTTCGCGAAGCTCACTTGATAGATTCGCTGCACTGCTACTTTGTGGTGATGGTGAGTTGGGCCTCAGTCCCTGCGAATTCGCAAACTATACCCGGAACCCGGTCAGCAATTGCTGGCCGGGTTTCTTTGTTCTGTCGACGTATTTTAGCATAAAAGCTTCAGAAATGGGCCGTCCGAAAAATGAGCATAAGAAATAAAGCCTTAAGGAATGGGTTGAGTTGGAGTAATCCGGGGAAATCCGTTATGAATTCCATGTCGGGGAGGTATTTGCGATGGCTGGAGGTTCAATGAATCACGGCCGAATTTCAAGAAATGCCACTATTACAAACCCTGTTTTAGTGATCGAATTGCTAAGTGTTGGTTTCGATCTACAACTGGTCAATTTATACCGTGGCGTAAATTTTCCGGGCTAAACTAAACCCTAAGCCCTCTTTCAGTATTTACTGAAAGTTATGCAACTAGAAGAAGGAAAAGAACGGTTCATCGAGGCCTGGGGAGCGCTTGGCAGCAGTTGGGGGGTAACGCGTACAATGGCCCAGATCCATGCGCTATTGCTCGTATCCAATACGCCCAAGAGTTCAGATGATGTGATGGAAGAACTCCAGATCAGCCGGGGCAACGTAAATACTAATATGCGGATGCTGGTGGATTGGGGCCTGGCCTACAAAAAGCTCATTCCCGGGGAGCGGAAAGAGTTCTTCATCGCAGAGAAGGATATGTCTAAGGTAATAAAGAGCATTGTTGTTGCTCGAAAGAAACGAGAACTGGAGCCGATGTTACGCTTACTGGATGAGCTTACCGGCGTTGAAGGTCAGGATGCAGCAGCAGAAGACTTCCGCCACGTGATCAAGGATCTAAAGCTGTACAGCCATAAGGCGGATTCGGCACTCGATGCCCTGGTCAAGGTGGACAGCAACTGGTTTTTTTCGACCTTCTTATCGATGATCAAATAAGGCTGACTTATTTATTCATTCCAAGAAACGCCTGAATGAAAGGGTCTCGTCGCCGGCGAGATATGGGTATTTCGGTTCCATCATTAAGAATAATCGTGTGACTAGCGACAAGTATCTCCTGGAAAAGTTAAAGAACTTTGTCCAAATCTGCCTCCTCACCACCTGATGAATCTCCTCACGACCGTACAATGTATGAGTTTGGCCAGGACAACAAATCTGGCGAAGGCCAAAGATCATGTGGCTCAAGTCATCGGTGGTTCCTTAGGGACGCCGTATAAATAAAAAGGGTCTCAAGAAAAAGGTCAAGAACAGGGCTAAATAGTATTGTCTGCTTTCGATACGTCAAAGATGCATTTCTTGACCTTCTTACGGTCTACAAAATTAAAATCCGGTAGGAGGTGATTAAAATCCGGCAATAATGCTTCGCCCCAGCAGCAAATTTTGTCGGCGATTCCTTCCCTGAAGGAATAAAAGGCACAGCATAACGCGTTCCCTGTCCCCTTTCCATTGCTCCTTCTTCTTTTGCCTGCATCCTGCGGCTGCGCCATCTACAATGCCATTTTACCGAACGCTCTTTTCAACCCCGTCAAAGGATCCCCAGAGCCAGGTAAGTAGCCATTAGAGCGGGAAAAACTACCGCCTAATTTCTTTAGATAAAATCTAAATAGCCCGTATGCAGGATTCCCCACAGAACCCTTTCGTTTCTCTGCGTTTTAACCATTAAGTTTGCTGCGTTTAGTAAAATCTACCGTCTATGAATACTTGGTTTGTCCGCTTTATCACTTCGAGCATTGGTAAGAAGGTGGTGATGGCTCTTACGGGGCTCTTCCTGATCTCCTTTCTGCTCATTCACCTGATAGGTAACCTCCAATTGCTCAGTGGAGCAGGTGGACAGGCGTTCAATGAGTACGCTTATTTCATGACTCACAACCCCATCATTGTAGCGACGAGTTACGGGCTCTACGCCTCCATTCTGTTACACGCCATTCAGGGCTTGTTACTGTGGGTGAAGAACAGCCAGGCCCGTGGCTCACAGGGATATGCCGTTAAGGCTAACCGGACTGCCGGGGCCAGCAAGGCATCTTACCGCATGGGTGCCATCGGCACGGTCATCCTCATTTTCATTGTTATCCATATGATCCAGTTCTGGTATCAGACACACTGGGGAAGCGCAATTGAAGCGGTGAGCTACGAAGGCTGGGACCACCCAATCAACGACTTATATAAATTGGTAGCCTTTACTTACACCAGCATCTGGATGGTCGTCTTTTACGTAATCGCCATGACTTTTGTAGGCTTTCACCTTTGGCACGGTTTTGAGTCTGCCTTCCAGACGCTTGGCCTAAGCCACAAGAAATGGACGCCACTGGTCAAACTCGTTGGCCGAGCACTTTCTGTTGCTCTTGCTGCGGGCTTTGCCATTATTCCAATCTGGATGTACCTCAATCAGTAAACCAACACTTCAAAAAGCATAATCATGCCCTTAAAATCCAACGTCCCCCCCGGAGAATTAGGCGAAAAGTGGACCAAATACCGGTCTTCTATGCCGCTGGTAGCGCCCAACAATAAGCGCCGCCTTGAAGTGATCGTTGTCGGTACAGGCCTGGCCGGTGGCGCTGCCGCTGCCACCCTCGGCGAACTCGGTTACAAAGTAAAAGTCTTCACCTTTCACGACAGCCCTCGCCGCGCGCACTCGATCGCAGCTCAGGGTGGCATCAATGCCGCGAAGAACTACCAGAACGACGGTGACTCTGTTTACCGCCTGTTTTATGACACCATTAAAGGTGGTGACTACCGCAGCCGCGAAGCCAATGTGCACCGGCTGGCAGAAGTTAGTGTCAACATCATTGACCAGGCCGTAGCCCAGGGCGTTCCTTTCGCCCGGGAGTATGGTGGTTTGCTCGCCAACCGTTCTTTCGGTGGTGTGCAGGTCAGCCGAACGTTTTACGCTCGGGGCCAGACGGGGCAGCAGCTCCTCCTTGGCGCCTACCAGAGCCTAAGCCGCCAAGTAAGCCTTGGTAACGTGACGATGCACAACCGGCACGAAATGGTGGACCTCGTGATGGTTGATGGTAAGGCCCGCGGCATCATCGCCCGGAATCTCCTGACCGGAGAACTCGAACGCCATGCGGCCCACGCCGTTGTGTTGGGTACTGGTGGTTACGGCAACGTATTCTACCTCAGTACCAACGCCATGAACTCCAACGCGTCTGCCGCCTGGCGGACGGTGAAGAAGGGTGCCTATATGGCGAACCCTTGCTTCACGCAGATTCACCCAACCTGTATACCCGTTTCCGGAGAGTACCAGTCTAAACTGACCCTCATGTCGGAGTCCCTCCGCAACGATGGCCGGGTTTGGGTACCGAAAAATAAAGAAGATGCTGACGCTATTCAGCAGGGCAAGAAAACCGGCTTGAACATTGCCGAAGCGGACCGTGATTACTTCCTCGAGCGCCGTTACCCGGCCTTCGGTAACCTCGTCCCTCGGGACGTAGCCAGCCGAGCGGCAAAAACCGCCTGCGACGAAGGCCTGGGCGTTAGCTCAACCGGCCTCGCCGTATACCTCGACTTTGCCGATGCCATCATGCGCTATGGTACCAGCCGGGCCACAACCCTGCACGAACCTAATGCCTCTGATGCCCGCATCAAGGAATTAGGTACAGCGGTCATTGAAGAAAAATACGGCAACCTTTTCGAGATGTACGAAAAGATCACCGGGGAGAACCCCTACGTGATGCCAATGAAGATTTACCCGGCGGTACACTATACCATGGGTGGGCTTTGGGTTGATTACAACCTGCAGACCAACATTCCTGGCCTATTCGCCACTGGCGAAGCTAACTTTAGTGACCACGGTTCCAACCGACTCGGCGCCTCAGCACTGATGCAGGGACTGGCCGACGGGTACTTCGTTCTTCCTTATACCATTGGTACTTTCCTGGCTGACGAGATTCAGACACCGACGGTCAATCCAGACCAAAAGGAGTTCATGGATGCGGAGAAAGCCGTGGCTGACCGGATCAACCAAGTACTAAGCGTCAAAGGCAACCAGACCACCGAAAGTTTCCACCGCCGGCTCGGCAAAATAATGTGGGAATACTGTGGCATGTCCCGTAGTGCCGAAGGACTGGATAAAGGCCGCGAAGAGATTCGTAACCTTCGCAAGGAATTCTACGAAGACGTTTTCGTGCCGGGCACCTCAGACGAGTACAACCCCGAACTTGAAAAAGCCCTCCGCGTAGCTGATTTCCTCGAACTTGGTGAGCTGATGATGGTCGACGCCAAGGACCGGAACGAAAGCTGTGGTGGCCACTTCCGGGAAGAATACAAAACCGAGGATGGTGAAGCACTGCGCCGAGACGAAGAATACACCTACGTTTCCGCCTGGGAATGGGATGACAATGACCCTGTTCTCCACAAGGAAGACCTTGTCTTTGAAAACGTCGAACTGAAAACCCGTTCTTACAAATAATAGTCGCCGGTTCTGATCCGGCTTCCCTTGCAGCAGCGGCGTTTTTTTGACGCGGCCGCAGGTGCAAGGAAAGCTGGAAAAGAGCAGGGAAATAAAACCATAAACTACCATGGGAGCAGATAATATGAAACTCACCCTCAAAATCTGGCGGCAAAAAGGGAACAAGACCAAAGGTCAGTTCCAGACCTATCAGATTGATAACGTATCCACGCACATGTCCTTCCTGGAGATGTTGGACGTGCTGAACGAGCAACTCGTTTCCGAAAAGCAAGAACCCGTTGCCTTCGAGCACGATTGCCGTGAAGGCATCTGCGGTACTTGTAGCCTCGTTATCAACGGTTACCCACACGGGCCGATGCAGGGTACAACTACTTGTCAGCTGCACATGCGCCATTTCAACGACGGTGATACGATCACCATCGAGCCGTGGCGTTCGTCGGCCTTTCCTATCGTCAAAGACCTCGTCGTTAACCGCGATGCCTTCGACCGCATCATCCAGTCCGGCGGATTCGTTTCCGTAAACACCGGCCAAGCGCAGGATGGTAACAGTATCCCGATTGAGAAAGACGTCGCCAACGAAGCGATGGACGCTGCCACCTGTATCGGTTGCGGCGCCTGCGTCGCCGCCTGCCCCAATGCTTCCGCTATGCTGTTCACCGCCGCTAAAGTGAGCCACCTCGCCCATATGCCGCAGGGTAAAGTAGAAGCTGGTCAGCGCGCCCAGCGCATGGTGGCCCAGCACGATGCCGAAGGCTTCGGCCGCTGCTCGAACATCACAGCCTGTGAAGCAGAATGCCCTAAGGAAATTTCGGTGGAGCATATTGCACGGCTGAACCGGGAATACCTGAGCTCGGCTGTGGGGAGTGGAAAGTAACTACTTCTAATACCTTCCGGGAACCTACCCCAGCCCTGGGACTACGCTCGTCGCTGCGCGACTCTCGGAGGCTTTGCGTGTGCCTGAACTACCCTTAACCTGGGACTACGCTCGTCGCTGCGCGACTCTCGGAGGCTTTGCGTGTGCCTGAACTACCCTTAACCTGGGACTACGCTCGTCGCTGCGCGACTCTCGGAGGCTTTGCGTGTGCCTGAACTACCCTTA
>JBLHRW010000278.1:0-6949 GCA_047626445.1 Neolewinella sp. | reverse complement strand
AGCAGCGAAGTAAGTGTAAGTTACGGTTCTGCCCGCATCGACGAATTGGGCGAGAACAGCACCTTCCGGGTACGCTACTGCGACGGTAACGAAATCCGTAAGGCTAAAGATCTGCGTTATGATGGACGCTACAGCGAAACCCGTATTGGTACCGTTGGCCGCCTAAGTATCAATGCAGGCTACGAAGAGCTGGAAGTGGAGAGTGCCGGAGAGTTACGCCTCGACGGTAACTACAACGACCTGGAAGTCGGCACCGTGGAACGAATTCACCTTGACGGCAATTACTGCGACGTCTCCATCGATGAGGTCGGTAAAGAAATCGAGGTGGACGCCTCCTACGGCGACCTCGGAATAGAACAACTTCGGGCAGGGTTCGAGCGGGTCTACATCCGGGTTAATTATATTAACGTAGAAATCGATGTGGACTCCGATGCCGGCTTTGAATTCGAATTACGCACCCGCTACGGAGACATCTCCTACGACTCCGACCGGGCGACCGGCGTAAACAGTAATAAGAGCGGATCTTCCCGATCTGCCACCGGCACCATGCCGGGTAAGGGTAAAGGAACGATTGATATTTCGACCAGTTACGGCGACATCAAGATCAATTAAAGATGTATTACTAGTCTCAAATGGTGAGGGCGTCCCGGAATTGGGGGCGCCCTTTTTGTGTCGAGTTCTCAAGTTGTCGGGTTATCCGAGATAACCCGATAACCTGGTTCATGGCGCTGCCTCATGCGGTAACTGCAACCTGCAACAGGAGCGGTGCGACCTCTGCAATAAGGAGCGAAGCGAAATTTATCTTTGCGGAATGAACCGGCACGCCAGGAAAACCCTTCTACTTTAAAAATAACCAACTATGCGTTACTTAAGCTTACTATTAATTCTCGGTCTTTCTCTAACGTCTTGTGGAGAAGACACTGCCGCTGCGGAAAAGGCTGCTATGGATGCTGCCCGCGCCGCCCAACAAACTGCCTATGATGCCATGATGGAAGGCCATGACCGGGTAATGCCGCTGATGGGTAAAATCACGGCTGCTCAACGCTCCATCAAAGAGGCCCTCAATGCCGATGACCTCGAAGAGAGCAAAAAAGACGTGCTGGAAGCCGCTAATGAACAACTCGAAGATGCCAACGACGGCATGATGGAGTGGATGCAGAGCCTCAAGCCACTAGATGAACTCCGTGAAAGTATGGACAACGATGCCATTGTCTCCTACATCAGAGAGGAGGCCGGAGACATCGCTAAGGTGGAATCTACCATGAACGCGGCGCTCGGCGCAGCCGGTAACTTGGTGGGTGAACTTGAGCATAGCCATGAGGGTGGAGACCATAGTGGACATACGCATTAATCAGTCTATTGGACTCCCGGATATGGATGCTCGCGGCGCTCGGTTGTATGTCATTCGAGCGAAGCGAGCATCCACGTGCGGGAGCCTATCGATCTACCAAGGCCGCAGGCCGTCTAGTCATCGAGCGTAGCGAGCATCCCTCTGCGGAGCTACTACGAACTACAGACTCTCAACTACCCACTACTTAAGGTCTAAAATATTCCCCATCCCATAGCACCTCCGGCAACGGGCTTCGTAGAGGTCCGTCTCGCCGAGGACAACGGTGTCCTGATCCGGGGTAAGGCGGTAAGAGTGGCTGGCCAGGTTGCCGCAGTGAGAGCAAATGGCATGGACCTTGGTGATGTATTCGGCTACGGCGAGCAGGCTGCCAATGGGGCCGAAGGGCTCCCCACGGAAATCCATGTCGAGGCCTGCTATGATGACGCGTTTGCCCCTATTGGCTAATTCCTGTACATGGCCTACTACGGCGGGTTCAAAAAATTGTGCTTCGTCGAGGCCGATTACGGTCACGTCGTCCGGAACCAGCAGGATCTTACTGGTGTCGCTGATCGGGGTGGCGAGCAGGGAGTTGCTATCGTGGGAAACGACTTTGGTGTCTCCGTAACGGGTGTCGATCCTGGGTTTGAATATCTCCACACGCTGGCCCGCGATGCGGGACCGTTTTAACCGCCGGATCAGCTCCTCGGTCTTTCCGGAAAACATACTTCCGCAGATGACTTCAATCCATCCGCTGCGCTGACCACTGAAATGAGGTTCGAGGAACATTTTTTAGTACTTTAGTTCGTTGGTGTTTTGGCCTGTTGAAGTAGATGGTCTGGTGATTGTTAAAAGAACCAGGCTACTCCTGTATCTTCGCCCAAATGTAACACAAGCTCAACGGATCAATAGACCAATAGTACCAATAGACCAAAATACCAATTACTCATGCCCCAGTCTTCCTCCGATCGCCTCATCAGTCGCATCAATGCCTTACACAAAAGTCTGCAGTTGGATGCAGGAGGAAAGCTCTCCGCGATGGAACGCGACCTGATGTTGGGATACCTGCGGGAACTGTACGAATTATACGCTATGCACAGAGAGGCCCCGGCAACGCCGCCGCCTACACCTGCGCCCACACCTCCGCCGCCGCCACCTCCTCCCGTTGTGGTAGTACCAGAGCCAACACCGCCGCCTCCACCCCCTCCGGCCCCCGTAGTGGTGGAAGTACCAAAGCCTGCGCCACCACCGCCGCCGCCTGCTCCTGCGCCGATACCAATTATCAGCCGTTCGCTTAGCCCGGTACTAAAAGAGTTATTTGGCGAAGATGACCTGGCCAGTCCCTTCGGCCGCCAGCACATAGCCGATCTTACGCGGGCCCTGACAATTAACAACCGGGTGCTTTTTAGCAAAGACCTGTTTGGAGACGATAACGACCTGCTGAACACTACCTTGCGTACGCTTAATTCATCGGGCTCAATCGCCGCCGCTCAGCCGGTTATGGAGAGCCTGGCCCGCCGATTTGAATGGGGTGAGGAGAGTAAGAAAGAAACCGCCCGAGAATTCATCGAACTAGTCCGTCGTCGTTATGCTTAAGATCAGCCTGAAAATTATACTGGCCCTTATACTGGCCTTTACCGCTTTTTTATTTTACCAGGCTGGCGTCTCCAAAGATGTCCAATCGGAAGTCCTGAAGATGGAGCATTCTGCTTCGCCAGAGGTGCTGACCATCGCTTTTGGCAGCTGTAACCAACAGAAAATGTCACAGGGTTTTTGGCCTGCCATCGGTGCCTATAATCCTGACGTTTGGCTCTGGTTAGGGGACATCGTCTATTCCGACACCGACGACATGGTCCGGATGAAGGCCGATTATGACCAACAGAAAAATGCACCCGAATACGCGGCGTTTTTGGAAAGTACGCCGTTGGTTTATGGTGTTTGGGATGACCATGACTACGGCCTAAATGATGGCGGAAAGGAATGGACGCACAAGGACGAGGCTAAGGAACAGCTACTTAGTTTTCTAGACATCTCCGCCGATAACCCCGTGCGGAAGCACGGTGGGGCCTACCAAAGCTACACCGTCGGTGAGGGAGATCGCAGCGTGAAAATCATCCTGCTAGATACCCGCTACTTCCGCGATGCCGTAGTCCCACCTACGCAAAAAGGACATCGCTACGGACAAAACGAAACCGGAGACATTTTGGGCGATGAGCAATGGGCCTGGCTCGAGAAAGAACTGACGGACAGTCCTGCGGCGGCTCACCTGATTGCGAGTAGCATTCAGGTTCTACCTGAGGACCATGGCTTCGAAAAGTGGGGGAACTTCCCCGCCGCCCGGCGCAGGCTTCTTGCTTTGCTGGCCGCCACAAAGCCGAAGATGCCGTTGCTGCTCAGTGGCGACCGCCACTTGGCGGAAATCAGTGAAGTGAAAATGAACGATTATCCCATCTACGAGATCACCGCCAGCGGGTTAACGCATTCTTACGAAGCGGCCGATGAACCAAACAGCCACCGGGTCAGTTCCCTGATAGGGGCGAAAAACTATGGCTTGCTTCATTACGTTTGGAAAACCGAAGGACCTGAGCTACTGGCCGAAGTGCGTGGTATTGACGACGACAAAGTACTGGCTAATCTCAGCCTTCAACAAGACCTCTCCGCTGCCAACGAGCAGGCCCTTACTCAACTTGTTTACGCCAACGATCAAATGCCCGACCAACTCAAACCTTGCCCCCAAAGCCCCAACTGCGTAAGTACCCAAACGGATCAAGCAGATAAGAAACGTGCACCTATCGCCTACACGGGCGCTACAGCCGAGGCAAAAGCGCGCTTGAAAAAAGCGGTTGATGGGATGAAGCGGACGCAGCTGAAAAGCGAGTCTGACAATTACGTACACTACACGTTCAAAACCTGGCCGATTCCCTTCATCGACGACGTGGAATTTCTCTTCGACGAAGAGGCTAAGTTGATCCATTACCGCAGTGCCAGCCGGGTGGGGCACAGCGACCTTGGCGCTAATTCAAGGCGGATGGCTAAGGTGGTGGCAGCTTATGAAGCCATTGAGTAGTATTTTGCTCTATTGCTCTATTGCTCTATTGCTCTATTGCTCTATTGGAGGCCTGTCTCTTGATTGAATCTGCCACTAAAACGCTTTCCTCTTGTCCAATAAATTCCATAACAAAGAGCGGTTGAAGTCCCGCAAGGAGATCGGCAGGCTCTTCGGCAGGGATGGCCGTGCGGTTAAGTCTTATCCGATTCGGCTGGCCTATACGGAGACGGAAGAGGTACGGGGACCCTTTCCTTTTCAGGCCGCCTTCGTAGTACCTAAGCGCCGGTTTAAAAAGGCCGTAGACCGTAACCTGATCAAGCGTCGGATGCGAGAGGCTTATCGGCTGCATAAACATCTGATCGGGGCACACACCGAAGAGGCCGTTGTGCCGGAACAACAGTACGCTCTCCTCTTTATCTACACCGGAAAGGAAGCGATGCCGTTTGATTATATCGAGCGGAAACTGGTGAAGGTGCTGGAGGAGTTAAAGGGGAAGCTGACGTAAGTACCCCCAAGATGTAATCAGAGCGTTACCGCCATTTTTACATTGCAGCGGGCGTAAGGACTTTCCGTCCCCGCCACATCTTTGAAACCTAGTTTTTGGTACAACCGCAGGGCCGGAGCTAATTTATCATTGCTCTCCAGGTAAACGGTGGTGGCTCCTAAGTCTTTTGCCAGATTCAACACGGCCTGCCCAAGCAATAGGCCGAAGCCTTTGCCCTGAACCTTTAGGGAAATACACATTTTAGACAATTCATAATCGTAGGCTCCGTGCTCAATTTTTAGTAGCCCAACGGTGCCGATGGGCTCGCCGTCATACTCCGCAATAAGGATGTGACCGCCCCGATCCAGAAAGTACCCCTGGGGATCCCGGAGAGCAGCATAGTCAGAATCTTCCATGGTAAAATTTCCACTGATCCAGGCTTCGTTAAGGTCAAACCAGGCTTTTGCGTGGGCCGGTGTGTAGGGGACGAATTGTAGACGATTTGCCATGAGGAGGGTTGTTTTTTGGGGTAATAAGAAGAGAAGACTTAGGCAAATTAGACCGAAGAGACGACCATATTCAAATCCACACATAGAATTTACGGTAGTCCACGGACTTAGGGACGCCGTAAGTTATTTATTTCCCATCCCTTAAGGGAAAAACTGATGTGTAGTCGGGAAAAATTGGTGCTTCCTTGCCGCAAACCGCCCCTAAATTTGCTGATGTAATCAATCACCATAAAATTTATTAAGATGAAAACTATTCAATCAAATAAGCAATTCAATGATCTGGTTGCCAGCGGTAAGCCGTTCGTTCTTGACTTTTACGCCGATTGGTGTGGCCCCTGTCAGGCCCTCCTGCCTACGGTGGAAAAACTGGCTGATGAATTTGCGGGTAAAGTCGAGATTGTCAAAGTCAATATCGATAAGCAAAGAGATCTGGCAGAGAAGTTCAAAGTGAGGAGTATCCCTTCTTTGTTCTTTATGGAAAGCAATACAATCAAGAGCAGCCTGAAGGGCATGGCTTCGGAAACGGAACTGCGTAAGCGGATTACGGCACTGGCTTAGGCTTGGTTCTTTTCGCTTATTAACGCCGAAAAACGAGGGCGCTATCCATTGGGTAGCGCCTTTTTTGTTGATTGAATTCGTTTCCTGAGCTGTAATCGGAATGGTCCGGCAAATTGATCACCATGAGAATCAACTTCTACTCCAACGGCCCAGGTCTTTGACAATTGATATAACAGGCCTAAGTTTAGAGATAAGTCAAAGTCGAAAATGGTATTGCTTCGAAAACGTTCCACAATAGATCCCGAAGGGATCACGAGGTCATGGAGTGGCAGTACATCAAAAGTATTCCCATCGGTAATCGAGCGATCAATAAGGAGAAAAAGATTAGCTCCCAGGTAAGGGTGCAGGCGTTTGGCGCGCCAAATGTGCTGGTTTAGCCTTACCGTAAAACCTCCTTTAATATTTCTTTGCTCAAAGCTTCTGTAATGAAAATCGTCTGGCTGGTTTCCAGAGAAATCTTCTACTAGGACACCTCGCTTCCCTTGGCTAAAATAAACGCCAGCTGCTAGATCCTGGCCTTTTTTGGCTCGGAGGTGATAGGCCACGCCTACACCAAACCAAGTATTAGAAGAACTGGGTTTTCCTTTTACCTTTTCACCGGTACTAAATTCATCAAAGTAAACTTGTTCTACACCATTAATCAAGAAAGTGTCCATCAGCACAAAGGAAAGTGATGAACTTTGCACGAAGTCCGCTTCCAAGACCCCAATACTTTTAGGTTTAACTCTCTTATTGAATTGAGGAGCGATGGTCAAGCTCCATTCACGATGCTTTTGGGAAGGTTTTGTCTGCTGGGCACTGAGTATTAGTACACTCAAGCAACAGAAAATTAACAGGGGAAATCGCAAAGGCAAATAATTTCAGGTGAGCCAGCAAGGTATGTTTTTTATTCGATGAGATTACCTGGGTTCGTCGGGCTCTAGGCCGAACGGAAAGATCATAAAGACAAGGCTTGGAGTGGAAGGCTAGCCCACTAGTTGTAGAGCAGCATAGAAAGCCTACCCTCAATACCGCCAGCTACT
>JBLHRW010000277.1:0-6962 GCA_047626445.1 Neolewinella sp. | reverse complement strand
CGCCGCTTTCCCGCTGTTTGACGAGCTGGTCCGGGAAGCCATCGAGGAAAAACGCAAGGCCCGCAAGCATGATCATCCCCGCCTCGGTTCCATAGCCACGACCTCCCGTCTGGCCGCTTACCCAAATCTTCCCGAAGCCCAGCGCCTGAGGGACGCTTACAGCCTGGTACTGGCCGGCGGTCGCGGCTGGTCGACCACCGTCATCGCCGTGACCATCACCTTCGCCTTCCGGTCCGGTCCGCCCCTCGAATTACGCTATCAATACAACTACGCGAAACCCAATTACCTCAACTGGTTCGCCTCCTACGGTGATGCGCAATTATGGCTGCCCTCTGGTGTCGTTCGCGACTTTTACCTTCAGCAACTAGAGGCTGAAGAACGTATTGCTGCTGATGCTGAGTTGTTGCTGCAGTTGGCGGTGGCTCGGGAAGAGGATGGGGTGGGGGAGTGAGGCTTCTGGTTAAATCTTCCTGTTTTTGGGCGCGGCCGCAGGTGCAAAAGGAAAATACCAAAGCAACCTTAGCTCTCCAGTAATTACTTTTGCGACCCAAACCAAACTTTCCCCACTATGCCGATTAAACACCTCACGCTTTACGCCGAGCTTTTTGCCGCGGCCGATCGATATTTCAAAGCTACTCCCTGGGAGCGACTGACCGCGGAACTGCCTATTTGTATCGAGAACCCCCGCACCGGCAAGCGGAGTCTTTGTATTGGTATGGGCGGCTCGGGCATCGTGCGGGGCCTGGCCGTCTACGTCGGAGACCGGGGTAGGTCGGCTTATGACACTACCGTTCGGTATTCTGATAGCTTCAGTGGTTTCGAGGAGGAGGTGTCTCCTACCTGGGCGCTCTATTGCCAGCATACCCTTAAGTTGGAATTTGCGAACGCAGATGAAAAAACAGACTTTACCAAAGAACTTCACCGTGAGCTGGGCTTACGCTTCCGGGGTCGGATGCGCCACCCCCAGGCCGAGTGGTTCGCAGGCGGTGTTTGGCCACAGAACGAACTGGACGAGGAGCAAATCCGGCACCTGACCGAGTGCCTGGACGTAGTGGCAGAAGTTGCCAGCCGACCCATCAATGAAATTGATCAGCTGTACGAATACGCCGAGGAGGAGGACCAGGACTATGTCTTTCAAGCGGCGGATGATGGCTGGCGGGAAAGCCGCCTTCCGCGTATAGAAATCGCGCCATGGTTCGTTTTGCCCCGGCCAAGGATTCCCACCATGATCTTACCAAAACCGCCGAGTGAGGATAGCCCCCGGCAACTGGCCGTATTGGTTTTTCCCCAAAATAGCCCCATCGACGATCCACGGGATGCTGCCCCTTACTTCCCTATTATTGGTATAGTTGTCAATACCGGTGATGGTCAGATTGTGGGGCAACAAGTGTTTTCTCCCTGGTCGTTAGCAGATGATATGGGCGAATGGTTCGGCGAAGTAGTACGACAGTTTTCTCCCCTCAATACCCTGATTCCTTGCGCTGATACCCCCACCGAGCACCTCCTACAGGGATTTGCTCAGCGGTACGGTTTTGTAGTTCAGGCTTTTCCCAACCAGGAGGCTTTCGGGATACTACGCCAGAGTTTGTTGGAAATGAGGGCGCGGTGAGGGGAGGGCCTTAAGGGGCGCAAATTAAATACCAAGTGCAGGAAAAGCTAGCGGGTCAGGACGGCTGCTATCGGCTTTTGCGGGCGGCGGCGCGCAGGATGCGGGGCTGTGGGTAGAGAGCAAGACGGTTCCGGATTTTACTTGAGTTGGACGGAGCTGACCAACCGGGAAGACGCCGACTTGGGCATTGCGCTTAAAACAGTTGCTGCACCTGCTGCCGAGCCAAAAAATCATGCACACAGAACCCTTACTTCCGCAAACAACACTTCTTATACTTCCGCCCACTACCACACGGGCAGGGATCATTCCGCCCCACCCTCTTTCTCACCGTCTTCGCCTGAGCTAGCTTTCTTTCCAGAAGCTTGCGCCGCTAGTTTCCAATGAACGACATACCGGCTGCACAAATCAATGATTGCCCCTGGGCTCGTAGTAAAGTACAGATCGATTTATTCCCAGAAGTTCGCACTGACGGCGCAAACTCAAAAACGCATGATCTGATTTCACCAATTATTGGGGATACATCAATAACTCGACAACTCGATAATTCGACCATGAACTGGCCCAAAGTCCGCGAAGAAACAGATCTACGAACCTCCCGCAGCAGCGGCGCGGGCGGTCAGCACGTGAATAAAACAGAGAGTAGGGTAGAGCTGATCTTCGATGTACTTTCCAGCGAAGCCTTTACCGAACGGGAAAAACGAAACCTGAAACACCACCTGGGCCGGAAGATTGATGCCAACGGCCGTATTTCGGTCATCGATCAATCAGGTCGCAGCCAACACACCAACCGTAAGCGTGCACTCGCCCGATTGAAAGAGGCACTGGAACGCGGGCGCCGGCCCATCCCGAAAGTGCATAAAGGCAAGCCCTTCGTGGCCAATAAGCGCAAGCGACTGGACCGGAAAAAGCGGAGAGGAGAGATTAAGGCGGACCGGGGAAAGCGCTGGTTGTAGTAGAGAATGAGAGAATAAGTGAATGGGAGAATGGAGGTATTCACGCATTCTCCCATTCACTTATTAAGTCGTGGTTTATGCAAATTGCCCCCCTGTTGCATCAATCGACAACAAACGCTCCCGCCACCCGTTTTCCAACAAAGCCAAGACCTATGCGCCAAGCCTGTATTCTGCTGCTGTTCGCTTTTATGACTTCTTGTACCTACACCGCTAAGATCACCGATGGTGCCACGGCAGTAGGCCGTAAGCAATACGACGTGGCGGTGCCGATGCTGCAACGGGAATACAAAAAGGCGAAATCCAGAAAAGTAAAAGGAGAGGTTGCCATGAACCTTGGAGCCGCGCTGCGAGAAACCGGGCAGGACGATAAGGCACTGGATTGGTTCCAATTGGCCTACGATAACAACGCCGGCCCAGAAGCCCTGCGGGAAAAAGCTGCCGCCCTAAAGCGATTGGAGCGGTACGAAGAAGCCATCACCGTTTATACGGATCTGGGTTTTGAAATCGGTTCGAAATACGAATTCCGTAAAGACATCAGTGGTGCCGAAATGGCCCAACAATGGTTAGAAACAGAAAAAGCAGGTAAACAACGGGCTTTTACCGTTGCCCCTGCAGAATTCAACAGCCGACAAGCGGATTATGCCCCGGTTGCTTTCGAGAATCGGCTCATTTTTACCAGCGACCGCAGTGCATCCGCCGGTGATGAAACCTTTAAATGGACGGGACGTGGTTTTACAGATCTTTTTGTTGTTGACCTGGAGGGCTCGAACGCCGTTACTGCCTTCGATGGCGGCATCAATACGGTCGACCATGAAGGCACGCCCACTTTCAGTCCCGATGGGAAAGAAATGATCTTTACCCGTTGTACCGCTCCCGCCAAACGGGAGGATGCGTACTGCGGTCTGTTTGTTTCGGAGAGGGCAGGGAAGGGCTGGTCTTCCGCAAGGCCACTCTCCTTCGTTAAGCCCGGAGCAAATTATATGCACCCCGCCTTATCAGCCGATGGCAAAAGATTGTTTTTCAGCGCCCTGTTGGAAGATGGCTGGGGAGGTTACGACATCTACGTCACCGACCGCAAAGAAGATGGCAGTTGGGGTGACCCCGCCCTGATGAACAGAGCCATCAATACCCAGGGCAACGAACAGTTTCCCAGCATCGATGCAGACACCCTGTACTTCAGCAGCGATGGCCTGGAGGGCATGGGCGGACTCGATATCTTCCGGACCCACCCCACAAGAAATGGCCGCTACGCAGCGCCTAAGAACCTCCAAATTCCCGTCAACAGTGGCGCCGACGACTTCGGGTTCTCTGTTGTCCGCCGCGAAGGCTCCGGGCTAGCCGCTACCATGACCGGATACTTCAGCAGCGCCCGTCCGGGTGGTGCCGGCAGTGACGACATTTATACCTACACCCGCCGGGTGTTGCCTCCGCCCCCAGTGGACCCTACACCGATTGCCTACAAGAATGTTCTGGATGTAACCGTCGTGGAGAAAATCTACGAAGACCCAACGGATCCCCGCAGTCGGGTTCTCGGTGTTAGGCCCGTACCCAACGCCACGATCATTGCTAGTATCGGAGAACAATCCCGTACGGTGAATACCGACGAGGAAGGCCGGCTCAGCCTCGTATTGGTTGACGACCAGGTCTACCAATTCCGCGCGGAGCGCGATGAATACCTCGCCGCTGAAGGCCGCTTCTCCAGCCGCAACCTGCCAAAAGATCCCGATGCTCCGGATCAACGCTACGAACTGGAATTGGAGCTCGATAAGATCTTCCGGAACCAGGAAGTCGTCCTGAAGAACATCTATTACGACTTCGACAAGTTCTTCATCCGCGACGACGCCCAACCCACCCTCAATAATCTTGCGGCGCTACTAAAACGTAATCCCGAAATCCGTATCGAACTGGGGTCTCACACAGATTGTCAGGGTAATGCCGGTTATAACCAGACCCTTAGCCAGGCCCGTGCCCAGGCGGCCGTTGATTACCTTGTGCAGCAGGGCATCGATCAGGATCGTGTAGAGGCCAAAGGCTACGGCAAAGAACAATTACTGGAGGTTTGTATCTGCGAACGTTGCTCGGAGGAGCAGAACCAGCGGAACCGGCGGACTTCGTTTCGGATATTGGAATAGGAGCGGGTCATCAGTAGTGGCGGGGCTTGCCTTCGCCACTATTGGCTAGCGAAGGATCATTGAGCGTTCGCGCAGCGAACGCGGCCACTAGCATAAACCTGAAAGCTTATAGAGTTCTACAAGTTTGGGTGAAGTGCAATAAATAGGTTTTGCCTATTTTTACCCAATGAACCGAAGAGCATTCATCCAACAAGTAGGCATCATCGGAGGAGCAGCCATCTTACCCTTGTCCTGTACACCAAAGGCCGATCAGCAGAAATACAAAATGGGCTACCAGCTTTTCTCCATCCGAGACGAGATGGCCAAAGACCCCGTCGCCACCCTGAAGGCGCTGAAAACCATGGGCTATCAGGATTTTGAAATCTATGGCTACGACGATGAGCAGGATGCCTACTTCGGATTCAAGTCCCAAGCATTCAAACAAGTGCTGGACGACTTAGAACTAACCGTCACCAGCGGCCATTACGGGTTTTCCGACTACTTAGGTCGGTCTGATGATGACCTCAGACGTTTTGTAGACCGATGTATCGTTGGCGCCAAAAACTTGGACAGCAAATACATTACCTGGCCATGGATGGCTCCGGAGCAGCGCACCCTCGACAATTTTAAACTGATGGCCCCAGAGCTGAACGCCATTGGCGAACAGGTTAGCGCTGCCGGCCTTGGCTTCGCCTACCATAACCACGGCTTTGAATTCGAAGACCACGGCGGCGAAAATGGATTTGACATCATCGTCAAGGAAACGGATCCGGCTCTAGTAAAACTTCAGCTGGATATGTATTGGCTGATGCATTCTTCCAATCGTACCCCAAAAGAGTTGATTGCGGCCCAGCCTGGGCGCTACATCATGTGGCACATCAAAGACATGGACAAAGTATCAAGGGACTATACCGAATTGGGGAATGGCTCCATCGATTACCTGAAGGAACTTCCAGACCCGTTGACTTCCGGGCTTGAATATTACTACTTGGAGCAAGGCGGAAATTTTGCTACTAATTCTATGGAGAGTGCTGCTCAGAGCGCTGCTTACTTTAAGGAGCATCTTCAGAAGTTCTTGTAGCTTTAACGAAGGAATTTTGGTGTTGACCGTGTTGTAGCGAGTCTTCTAATAGAAGTGCAATGAATATAAACTGGAACACTAACCACATAGATCTCCAAAACCTGATCGACATTTCACGCAACGATCAGCAGAAAATCTTGAAATACTTACATCAATTTCAAGAATTGATTCCTCCAAGAATTGAAAAGCTCAAGGCAGGTATGCAAGCGGAGAATAGATTGCTCGTGCGGCAAATACTGCATCAGGTGAGTCCTCAGTTGCACTTTTTTGGTGTGCCTGGCGTGGTTGAACCTATTCGGCGGTTGGAATTGGAATATGAAGCAATGCCTATTGAAGACTTGAGGCTTTTGGTCAAAGATGTGGTAGTGAAATTGCAACGAGCTATTGAAGAGGTTGACTTAGTTTTGGAAAAAATAATTTTCAACTAGCCATAATGAAATACATACTTCCTTTTTTCATTTCTTTGATTTTAGTATTGCCGCTTTCAGCGCAGACTCGGACAGAGTCGCTGTGGGCTGTCTGGAGTGATGAAAGTCAACCTGTGGTTACCCGACTCGAAGCAATTGATTCGATTCATTTAGATCCTTATGGTCGCTTTCTTCCTACTAATCTTGATACGGCCTTTTATCACGCGGAGTTGCAGTACGCATTGGCAGAAGAAAACGACCTTATAAAATGGATGGCGACTGCTTTAGTGAGTAAAGGCAATTACTATTCTCAGAAGAGTTTATTTAATAAAGCAATAGACCACTATACCCAAAGCAAAACGATTGGCGAAGAGATTGGAGACAAAAAGGTCATCAGCACTTCATTATTCAACCTTGGGGTAATATATTTTAAAAGAGGAGAAGGCGACCAAGGTCTCCTTGTTCTTATTCAAGCAATAGAATTGTATAACGAACTTGGGAAAAAATACGAGGAAGCACAGGCCTTGGCGATGGTC
Source organism: Neolewinella sp. (assembly GCA_047626445.1). Lineage (GTDB taxonomy): Bacteria > Bacteroidota > Bacteroidia > Chitinophagales > Saprospiraceae > Neolewinella. The sequence continues at coordinate 265 of JBLHRW010000277.1, read as the reverse complement.
GGGATGATTTATAATTTTCAAAAATCAGACATAAAGAAGGCCATACCGTTTTTGAAACGTTCATTGGCGATTCGGGAAGAGTTATTAAAAACAGATGACACCCAAGAGAATAGATTTGTTGTCAATGGAATGAAAGGGACGATTAAGTCGTTGGAGGAGCCTCTTGAAGCTATAACTGACATCATTGACCTGGACAGCTATATTCCAGAAATATCCGAAGAAGACATAGTTGTTTCGAGTACTCCAGATGTAGAGGTAATAAAAG
>JBLHRW010000276.1:0-6974 GCA_047626445.1 Neolewinella sp. | reverse complement strand
CGGGAGTTTAACGGGTTAAGTGACTGAATTCGCTGGGAAATCTACCGCAAAAAGGGCCGCTTTGGGACGATGAGCGTTCTCTCCGACAGGCTGCTAGCCTTACAAATACTACCGTACCCCAACCACCGTAAACCAACGCTGCACACCGCTGAGTATGCTCGCAGCCACCTCAGTTTCCGTTCCGGCAAGATCCGTCGTACCGAAGATCTGCTGGTAATCGGCTTCCAGTTCGAGGGTCAGGTTAACGCCGCGTAGCGGCGCCACCGGCCCAAAATCAAGGACGAAGGGCTGTAGCCCCCGGGCGTCGACGCGGACGGTGTCATCGGTAGCGGTGAGGACGTATTCGGCGGAGGCGGTGAGGTAGCCTTGCCCGTCGTTATAGTTCAACAATCCCACTTGAGTGGATAAGGGCGAGGCCGCAGGTGCAGCGGGTGGGTAAACGGCCGTGAAGTCATCCCCCAGGCCAAAGGTGCCCAGCAGCTGGGTCAACGAGTCGATGCCGATACGTAACTGACCGACGGTGGAGGTCGTACTTGAGCTGATAGAACTGACAAGCCCGACATTAGCGTTGATGATCGTCAGTACCGTATCCGCGCCGGAAAGTATGCCTACCTCCACCTCATTTTCCGGTATCGGTAGTTCTGTCACTCCAGCCGCCAGGCCCAGTTCACTAAGGTAGACCCGGAAGCGGATGAGGCGGAAGTCGTTGCCCGCACCGTCTTGGTAAACACTGTCAGCAAACAGGACGGTGTCGCCCCAAATCCGGTCTACGTCGAGGCTGAAGGTTGGGTACTGGCAGCAGCCCGGGCACGATTGGTCGGCGAGGATATCGAAGTTGGTGGCGTCGGGGTCTAGGCAGGCTATGTTGTCTTCGTAGCAGGCGGAGAAGAGTAAAGAGAGAAGGAAAAAAAGGAGAAAGAGTAAGCGGGACATTATTTGGAGTTGGTGGAAGGGCAAAGTTAAACGTTTCCGGATGGTGTTTACGACCACTTGCGTTTCTCCATCTTCCTTTTAAGGCGTCTTAATTTCTTATTATCAATTGTCTCATCAGGGGCTACCTCCTTCGACTTATTCCCGTTATGATGAATAACCGTATGGGTACCATCAGGATTTACTTTCGTCGAGGTATTCCCATTACGATGGACTATGGTATGCGTACCATCCGGATTCACTTTTATCGTTGAATTTTGAGCAAATCCTACAAATGGAATTAATAGTAGTAGTGCGACGATTGTCAAAAAAATCATACTTATAGCTTTTATTAGGGTTTAAGGCAAGGGGGCAGGCTTTCAATCGTGCTACACTGACTAGCACTGATAATTCTAGGTAAGTAAAGATAGGAGTTGGTTCAGGGATTCGCCTTCCCTCTGAGGTTAAGGTGTTCCTAAAACAGGAGCGGCCTGCTCCAAGTCCTTTCCATCCCACCTGCGACCGCGCATAAAAAATGCGAGAACAGCCCCAAAGCCATCCTCGCATCCCCTAAAAAGCCGCAGGCCGTCTAAAAGCAGCCAAAGGCTACGTCTAAATAACCATCCCCGCAGCCACCGTCTCATTAGTCTGCTCATCCACCAGAATGATGGAGCCGGTAATGCGGTTTTTACGGTAGCTGTCAACGAACAGCGGAGATGTCGTCCGGAGTAATACCCGCCCGATGTCGTTCATCTTGATTTCCTTATCTTCTTCGTCGCGGTGCAGGGAGTTGATGTCCAGGCGATAGCGGACTTCCTTAATCATACACCGGGCCTCCTTCGTCGTATGCATAATGGTGTATTTACCACGTGGCTGCAGCGGCCGCTCGTTGAACCAGCACAGCATTACCTCTACGTCCTGGGTGACTTCGGGCTGGTTGTTTTCTCGCACAATCATATCGCCGCGGCTGATGTCGATATCATCTTCGAGCAACAGGGTGACGGACATCGGCGGATAGGCCTCCTCCAGCTCTCCGTCGAAGGTTTCAATCTTGGCGACGGTCGTGCTGAAGCCACTTGGCAGCACCGTTACCTTGTCTCCCTTTTTCCAGACGCCACCGGCGATCCGGCCGGCGTAACCGCGGTAGTCGTGGAATTCGTCGTTGTAGGGCCGGATGACGGTCTGTACCGGCAGGCGGCAATCGATGAAGTTGTTGTCGGAGCCGATGTGGACGTTCTCCAGGCTGTACAGCAGCGTGGAGCCACCGTACCAATCCATGTTTTCGCTCTTGTCCACTACGTTGTCGCCGAGCAGGGCTGACATGGGGATGAAGTCGATGTCCTTCACATCCAGCCGGTGGCTGAAGCTCTGGAAATTTTCCTTTATTTCATTATAGGCGTCTTCCTTGAATTCCACCAGATCCATCTTGTTGATGCACACGATCAGGTGGGGAATCTGCAGCAGGCTGGCGATGAACGAGTGCCGGCGGGTTTGCTCCACCACGCCGTGGCGGGCGTCAACCAGGATGAGAGCAACGTTGGCCGTAGAGGCACCGGTCACCATGTTCCGGGTGTACTGGATGTGGCCGGGCGTGTCGGCAATTATGAACTTCCGCTTCGGCGTAGCGAAGTAGCGGTAGGCCACGTCGATGGTGATGCCTTGTTCGCGTTCGGCTTTCAGTCCGTCGGTGAGCAGGGCGAGGTTTACGCCTTCTTCCCCGCGCTTGGAGCTGGTTTGGGCAATGGCCTCATACTGGTCTTCGAAGATCGACTTCGAGTCGTACAGCAGGCGGCCGATGAGGGTGGATTTACCGTCGTCTACGGAGCCGGCGGTGGTAAACCTTAGTAGTTCTGTGTGATCGGTTTTCATTGATCTGTTGGTCTGTTAGTCTATTGGTCCGTTAGTTGTAGACCTGACTGTTATTTTTGATTTGGTGGTTATTCTGGGCATTTACCCATAACGCTAAAAAGAGGATTAAGCAGTGTAAACTTTCGTTCTTGATCCGGGGTCATTGCATTAAACTCTTCTTCAGTAATCGGCAATTTTTCCTTTTTCATGAATTCCTCTCCGCACTCCATCCTTTTTTCTTTCGGTTCTACCCAAGTACAGTCACACATGACTTTCATGGCCTCTTTTACCCAGATTTCATCTTCACTACTAAGGCCTGCATTATCATAAACTAAAGCATACACTTTTTCGACCCATGCGCCACGAGACAGGGTATCCTGAGCGAAAATCGTACTGGTGGATAGTCCGAACAGGACCAGAAGGGTAAAACGTATTAGTGCTGATTTCATGACTACAAAGTTGATTAGGCGCAGACGCAGGTACAAAGGGAGTTGGACAAGCAAGGCAATCAATACTGATGTTCGGGACACTTCCCCATTACACCTGCCAATGAAAACATAAGTAAAGTGCGATGCCATTGTTCTTCAGTTAACTCATCGAGTTTGACTGTTTCCTCCGGTAGACCAAAGTCGATAAAAAGTTCATTGCGGCAATTCTTAATTTCTTCGATATCCTCTAGTTTTGTACAAACACAGTTTCCGTCTATCAACTTTACTAGCCAAATACTGTCGGCAGCAGCTAATAATTGAGACGAACCTGCAACCTCCAGCATAAATGCGCTCATCATTTCGTGCGTTTCAAATTCAGGAATCGAATCTTCCAGCTGTTGAGCAGAAGTAACTAAACTCAAAGAACAGCACATGATGATAAAAATTAGCTGGAGAGTTTTCATTAATTTGAATTGAATCTAGAATGGACAACGTTACCACTGTTAATTAAAGGTATGGCCTTGTAAGACGGCCAGCCTGAAGGCTGGGGAACGGTGCTAGAAATAGCCCTGCTTCTTCCGGTCTTCCATAGCTGTTTCCGAGCGCTTATCATCCGCCCGGCCGCCACGCTCCGTCTGGCGGGCCATAGAGACTTCAGCAATGATATCATCCAACGTTGTGGCTTCAGATTCCCAGACGCCGGTGGTCGTGATGTCACCGATGGTGCGGCAACGAACCATCATTTTCTCCACCTTTTCTTCTGGTCGACGGGGAATCAGGTCGCCTTCGGTAGCCAGCAACATGCCGTCGCGGTGAATGACTTCCCGCTCGTGGGCGAAGTACAGGCTGGGCAAATCGACTTTCTCCGCGGCGAGGTACTGCCACACATCCAGCTCCGTCCAGTTGGAGATCGGGAAGATGCGGAAGTGTTCGCCGTATTGCTTGCGGCCGTTGAAGAGATTCCAGAGTTCGGGACGCTGGTTCTTTGGGTCCCACTGGCCGAATTCGTCGCGGTGGCTGAAGAAGCGTTCCTTGGCACGGGCTTTCTCCTCGTCACGGCGGCCGCCGCCGAGGGCGGCGTCGTATTTACCTTTCTCCAAGGAGTCAAGTAGGACGGCCGTCTGCAGGAAGTTCCGGGTAGCGTTGAAGCCCGTTTCCTCACGGACCATGCCGGAGTCGATGGCTTCCTGTACGGAACCGACGACAAGTTTAGCGCCCAATCGTTCCACCAATGCATCCCGGTAATCAAGCGCTTCCTGGAAGTTGTGCCCAGTATCCACGTGCAACAGCGTAAATGGAATCTTCGCTGGGTAAAAGGCTTTTACCGCAAGGTGTACCATCAGGATCGAATCCTTACCACCGCTGAACAGCAGCACGGGGTTTTCAAACTGAGCGGCCACTTCACGCAAGACAAAGATGGACTCTGATTCGAGTTCGCGCAGGTGATTTAACTGATAGGTGGAGGACATGTATTGGTCTTTTGGTCTGTTGGACTATTGGTACTGGTCCGTTAGAAGGAGAGCTTATTCTTGATGGCTAAAATGACTTCCGCTGCGGAGGCTTCCACCGTTTGGTGTTCGGTGTGGAGGTCAAGGAACGGATTTTCCGGCACTTCGTAAGGGCTGTCGATTCCGGTGAAGCCTTTAATCTCTCCGGCGCGGGCTTTAGCGTACAGCCCTTTAACGTCCCTTGCTTCGCAAACGGCCAGGGGGGTATTGACGAAGACTTCGAGGAAGTCATCCGGGCTGATGATGTCTTGGGCCAGCGCGCGGATCGCGCGCGTTGGGCTTACAAACGAACACAGCACCTGCGCGCCCGCCGCCACAAACAGCTTCGCCGTTTCTGCGATCCGACGGATATTCTCCCGCCGGTCCTCCATACTGAAGCCGAGGTCGCCACACAGGCCGGTCCGCACGTTGTCACCGTCGAGCAACACCACGAACTGGCCTGCGGTAAACAGCTCGCGTTCCACCGCCGCAGCGATGGTGCTTTTGCCACTGCCCGACAGGCCGGTGAGCCAAACGACGCCGGCGCGATGGCCATTGGCCGCTTCGCGCTCCAGGCGCTGAACGATACGATCGTGAATTGGATGAATGTTTTTGGCCATAACCGGGTTAACTTAAAAGCTGCTCAAAGATAGGCGCATCAAATTGTTACAACCTAGTAAACACTATAATTTAAGCATGGAGGAAGGGTCATATGTTGGTGGGTTGGTACGGTGGCTAATGGACTTATTCCTCTTCGTCTACCCCCATAATCCTCTCCATTTCAGCCTCCAAATCCTCCTTCAACGGCAGATAGGTCTGGTACTTGGTCACCAATAAATTATTCGGTATGCCATCTAAGGCAAAGCGAATCGTCTGGTTGTTCTGCTTCGTTGCCAATATGATACCTACAGGCGGATTATCTTCTTCTCCCGATTCTTCACTGGCAAAGTAACTAAGGTACATATTCATTTGTCCTACATCTCCGGCCCTGGCCTTGCGGGTCTTCAGATCAATCAACACGAAACAATGCAGGATATAATGGTAGAATACAAGGTCTACATAATGATGGTCGTCGCCAATGGTGATCCGATATTGCCGTCCAACAAAAGCATACCCCTTGCCCAACTCTAGCATAAAATCTTTCAGGTGGGAAATTAATCTTTCCTCCAACTCACTCTCCAGATAGCTCTTGTCTTCCGGGAGTTTAAGAAAATCCAGTACCAAAGGCTCTCTGATTAAGTCTTCGGGGCGGACAACACGCTTTCCCTTTCGTGCCAGCTCAAGGATTTCTTCCTTATTTTTTGAGCGGGCGAGGCGCTCATACAATCCTGCTGTTTTCTGGCGCTTCAGTTCGCGGACACTCCATTTTTCTATGATGGTTTGTTGCTCGTAGAAGGAGCGGGCGTTATCGTTTTTGATCTTTAAAAATTCAACATAATGTGACCAACTCAAAAAGCCAGACAGTGTCTGGCTTTTTGGCCAATGAAGATAAAATCGGCGCATGTCCTTTAAGTTAGACAGGTTGAATCCTGTGCCTAACGTTAATTGCAGGTCAATGGAAAGCTGTTTTAGCAAACTTTTACCATAAGTCGCCTTAGCCTTCCCCGCCTGCTCAAACTCCACAATATACCGACCGATCTCCCAATAGGTAAGCACCAATTCATGGTTTACGGCATGCACCGCAGTTGCTCTCCCTTGGGCGTATCGGTCGCCAATTTTCTGGACGAGGGTATGGTAATTCTGGTTGTTGTTAACGGGATAATCAGGCATTGCGTGGTGTTTAGACACGCAATGTAGTGGCAATCAACATTAAGAAGCAAAAGGTGTTAATATTTTCTTTCCAACACTTTTCTTAACGTTTTCTAGGCCAAAAGAAAGGTGGCATTCCCGTTCAGGCCCGGAGGGCCGCCTCTCGTAGCGAGGGGTCAGCGCAGATCCGCAGGATCAAGCGCAGCCCTTCGTTTTCGTTGGTTAGCGCAAATTCGAATTCAGTAGGCCTACCCTATTTAGCCTTAGGGACGCGAATTAATAACTGTCCTGGTTAGCTTCGCAGCTACTCATATGTTTGCAGTGGTGAAGGGCAGTGCCGCGAGGGCAAGTTGCCAATCGGACAGTTATTGAATTGGCGTTCCTAAAGGTAGGGTGTTCCGTCTGATAGGGATTCTCCCCGACGGTTTTTAGCGCTCAAAAGACTTCCTACACCTTACATGATATCCCGCCACACCTGCCTGCCGGCGGCCTACTTTTGAAGAGCAAAAGTGGCAAAACTCTGTGGCTGTGCTGGTGGCTGATCGTTTAACGA
>JBLHRW010000275.1:0-6976 GCA_047626445.1 Neolewinella sp. | reverse complement strand
ATAGAATGAGGTAAACCCAAGCTGGCACATCACCAGCTTTCGGTCGGATAGCTGCGTATGGCCGCTGATCAGGGTTCCCTTGAAATGGTAGAAGGGGGGAGCCTTATTCGTCAGGCGACATTATTCTGCCGGCTGCAGACGATCAATAATTTTCGTTGAGCTATGGCCTTCAATGAAGGGCAAGGCCGTTACTTCTCCTCCCCAGCCAGTGACTTCCTTGTAGCCTACGATGTTTTCGACTTCATAGTCGCCGCCTTTGACAAGCACATCCGGTTTCAGGGTTTTGATCAACTCGATCGGGGTGTCTTCGTCGAAGGCAATGACGCCGTCGACGTAGAATAGGCCGGCGAGCAACTGCATGCGGGCCGCCAACGGCATGATCGGCCGACTGTCCCCTTTGAGGCGCTTTACGCTGGCGTCGGAATTGACGCCCACAATGAGGCGCTGGCCCAATGCAGCGGCTTCGGCCAGGTAGGTAAGGTGGCCGGGGTGAATGATGTCGAAAACGCCGTTAGTAAAAACGGTTTTGTGGCTGTAATTGCGCCAGCCGCAGCGGCGGCGGCTCAGCTCGGGGAGTGAGAGTTGCTTGTCGGCAACCAATTCGGTTTCAGTCATAGAGCACGAATTTACGATGGCTAACGCGATAAGTACTGATTATTTTAAGGGGAGAACCGCGTTTGTTACTTTACTTCGTCAACATTTATGGTACCTCTGGCCCCGCAAAATAAGGAGTTTAGGCCTGAAAGTGGTCAGCATCAGGGGCTTTCACGGGAAGGATAATTTTACAATTTCTAAAATAGCGAAAATTCGCTACCTTTAGAAACGGTGAGCTTTTGCCTAGTTTTTTTCGTGAAAAGCCCTGACTTACCGGGTAACCTTTGGGAAGTTGGCGGTATACATAGGTGAAGTCATCTCCTTTGACTGGTTTTTTCTTGTTAGATTTTTTTGGTCCAGATTTTACACCTCCCACCCACATTTTAGTCTTACCCGTATTCACCATCCATACCATGAGGAATATTCACACCCGGGGCTGCGTGCTCACCCCGTCCTTGTCGGCAGGTGAGTACCATTAGGGCGGCGGTGCGCAGGTGCAAAGGGTAGGACAAAAGAAGCAAGGGAAGCAAAACCCCTGCTTTTTACCTTTTTCTGCACCTGCGTCCTCGCCAAAAAAAGAGCTTCATCACAACCACAAGCCTCTCCATGCGTTTGCCCATGAAGATGGTCTCTAGTAACGCTTCTACCATGCGGTAGCTACTACTTGACTACTTGACTCACTGACTATTTGACTCCTATTTTGCGCGAACTCAAATTCCTCAACCAATTTTTCTGGAAGTACCGCTGGCGGTTCCTGCTGGGTGTCGTATTCATTTGTGTATCCAACTACTTCCGGGTACTACAGCCCCAGGTGATCCGAGAAGCCCTCGATCTGGTGATCGAGCAGGTGAACTCTTACCGGATGTATGATGGCTTTGACGTCGGGGCAGACTATTTCGCTGTCCTGAGCCACTCCCTGATGATCTTTGGCGGCATAGTGCTCCTACTGGCCGTTTTTATGGGTGTCTTTCTCTACCTCACGCGGCAGACCGTCATCGTGATGAGCCGGCTGATCGAATACGATCTGAGGGAAACGATCTACGACCACTACCAGGAACTGAGCCTCGATTTCTACAAACGCAATAATACCGGCGACCTGATGAGCCGGATCACCGAAGACGTAAATAAGGTGCGGATGTACCTCGGCCCCGCCGTGATGTACTGCGCCAACCTGATTTCCACGATCCTGCTCGTCGTCTTTTCGATGATTGCCGTTTCTCCCACCCTTACCCTTTATACCCTTATTCCCTTACCCTTGCTGGCCATCAGTATTTACTACGTCAGTAACATTATCCATACCCGGTCGACCTTCATTCAGCAGCAGTTGTCCAAATTGACGTCGACGGCCCAGGAAGTATTCAGTGGTATCCGGGTGGTGAAAAGCTACGTTCGCGAACCGCAGCAGGTAAAGCATTTCGCTGCCGAAAGCGAGCAGTACAAGAACATGACGATGGACCTGGCGAAGATCGATGCCTGGTTCTTCCCCCTGATGGTGTTCATGGTTGGTGCGTCAACTATTCTGACGGTTTACGTCGGTGGCCTGCAGGTGGTTGCGGGTAATATCTCCGCGGGCAACATCGCCGAATTCGTCATCTACGTCAATATGCTGACCTGGCCGGTAACGGCCATCGGCTGGATCGCCAGCATCGTGCAGCAGGCAGCTGCCAGCCAGAAACGAATCAATGAGTTCCTGGAAACGAAGACCAGCATCGTCGACCCCGCACCGGATGATGTCCATGCCATCAGGGGAGAGATCACCTTTGAGAACGTCAGTTTCGTTTATCCTGATACGGGCATCAAGGCGATCAACAACGTCAGCTTCCACCTGCGCGCCGGCGAAAAACTCGCAATCATCGGCCGTACGGGTTGCGGTAAAACGACCGTCGCGGATCTTTTGCTTCGGATGTACGACGTGACCTCCGGCCGTATCCTGATCGACGGTAAAGATATTCGCGAACAGGGGCTGGCCAATCTTCGCCGGAGGATCGGCTATGTTCCCCAGGACATCTTCCTGTTCAGTGACTCCATCCACAACAACATCGCTTTTGGCGCAAGCGAGGATCCCGGCCGGGAAGAGGTGGAAGCCTTTGCCCGCCATGCGGCGGTCCATGAAGACATCTCCGGCCTCACCCTCGGCTTCGATACCCGGGTTGGAGAACGCGGCGTTACCCTCTCTGGCGGACAGAAGCAGCGCGTCAGCATTGCCCGTGCCCTCATCAAAAAGCCGGACATCATCCTACTCGACGACTGCCTGAGCGCCGTCGATACCAACACCGAACAACGGATCCTTGGCTACTTTAATGAGTCGCTGCAGGACAAGACCGCTGTCATCATCACCCACCGCATTTACGGCCACCTGAGGTTTGACAAAATCATCGTACTGGTAGACGGCGGTATCGGTGAAATGGGTACCCACGAGGAACTACTCGCCAACGGCGGCTACTACTCTGAGATTGTGGAGCGGCAGATGGCGGAGGAAGTGAATGAGGGAATTGGAGAATGAGGGAATGAGCTCGCAGCCGGAGGCTGCGGCGTCCGGGCTAATCAAAATTAGCGTACCCAAGCTCCCCCCGCCCCGTCTTAATTCGTCGGAACCGCCCGGTTATACCAAGTACGGTGACCAACTCTCCGTTATTTAGTTGTCGGATGACGGAACCATCGCTACTTGGACTCAACCGTAAAGAATGGCTACCTCTGGTGGGCACTTGCATTGGTTTTGCAGGTTCACGGGTCGATAGCGGAGAGTTAGGTGGTAATTCGTCAGCCCGTTGTAGGAAAGGATAGGGGGCGATGGCACTACCGTCATAAATACCAAAGTGGAGATGGGGTGGGGGAGTACGGGCGTTGCCGGCGTTGTCTAAGGTGCCGATGACTTTTCCGCGTTGTACCCGCGGCCCTTTGCGAACCAGTTGCTCGTCGAGGGGAGCATAATAATACCGGAGGTCGCGCTCCCGCTCGGTTAGGAACCAGGTTTCCTGATAAGCGCTTAGCGGGAAAGCGTTCACGGGCAAGATAGGGCTACTGGTATGTTTAGTTGCTCAACTAACTTTTCTTGCACCTGCGTCCTCGCCCCCTAACAAAAAAAAGCACCCCGTCCTACCAGACGCGGTGCAATAAATAAGACTTAACACTAATACACAAACTAAATTCACTAGGTTCTTACGAGGTTACTTCTTTTTGGACGTTGCGGTAATGATCGGAGTAACCTGACCATCGTTCATCATCATCGGCATGTTGCTATCGGTAACGATAACTTTCGCGTTGGGTGATTTAGCCAGCTCTAGGAAGGCCTCGATGGATTTGAATTTGAGTATTTCGGGCGTCAACCCTTCGGCAATAATCAACTGCGCATCACGGGTACCCTCAGCTTCGATCCGCTGCTGATCGGCTTCCTGTCGGGCCTGCTGCAGGACGAACTCCATTCTCAGTGACTGCTGCTCGGCCTCCAGCTTTTCTTCGATGGAGCGGGCAAGGTTGGTTGGTAACTGGATTGACTTTACGAGTACGGTCTCGACGATGATGCCGCGGCCTTCAAGGTTCTTACTCATCTGCTGCTCGATGGCTTCCTCGATTATGGACCGTTGCCCGGTGTGCATATCCTTGGCGTAGTAGCGGGCCGAAACATCTGCGACCGCAGATCGGAAAACCGGGAGAATCACGGATCGCTCATAATTGACGCCGAGCTGGCGCAGTACCTCTGCCGCCTGGGAGCCGTTCAGGCTGTAAAGGATGGAAATTTCGGCCCGGATATTGAGCCCTTCCTTAGACGGTAGGTTGAGGCCAACCTCGAGGTTCTCGGTTTGTGTGCTAACCTTCTGAATGGAGGTGATAAAGGGATTGAAAAAGGCGACGCCCTTATCCACAGACTTTTCCTGGTATTTACCTAAAGTCCGTTTTACCCCAACTTCGCCTTCACGGACGATGGTGCAGCTGGGCATTACTAGGGATATAGCGACAAGCAAGGCGGAGAAATAAAATAAGTTTTTCATGGTACTTGGATTTAATGGGACAAATTGGGGATGGGAAGGTGTAGGCTATTGGTACTTTTCTAGAAGTTGCAGAGGCTCTGGTACATGACTGCGGCCGGCTTGAAGCCGTCTTTTGCTGAGTTGGAGAGGTCCTGACAGCCGCTCATGTAATTGTTAAGTAGGATGTAACCGAGGCCACGGTTGTAGTATAGCTCAGGCCAGGCGACGGCGTTCTTCAGAGAAGCATCGGTGTACAAGTTGATGGCTTCGGCGTAGTCATGGTTGAGCATGGACAGGTTGGCCAGGAGCATTTTACGTACGCCTTGGTTGTAGTTTCTCGGTAGCTCCTGCAGCGTACGGCGGGAAGCAATGACGTCCTGATCAACTTTCTGCTGGAGCGCTAAGACTGCCAGGGCTGTATCCGGGGCATTGATGATGCTCATGTACTGGGCGTAAAAATAGGCCTGTGGTGTAGCCTCTTTCTGGTCGGAAACGTTGAGGACGGCCAAGCCGTAATTGGTTTGGTACCAATCATGGGGGTAAAGCGCGAGGAAAGGCATTAAACCATTTCTACCCTTTGCCATAAAGAAGGCCGTTGCCGTTGGGTTTTGCCGATCAGCCTGCATGCGATCCTTTTGCGCTTCCAGGCTGCGCCCCAGGCGGTAAAGCAAAGTTGAGCGGGCGGTGAGGACCGGTACCCAATTGGGTTGCCAAGCTAGGGCACTGTTGTAGGTGAGTAGGGCAAGTTCGAATTGCCCAGTCAGCTGTTGCCGGTGCGCCCGGTTGAGTTGGGCTAAGGGAAGATTGCCGTAACTGGTAATACCCGAAGCTGGTAACATCGGAAGTTCGGTGACTTGGCCCGTAAGCAATAGCGGAAAAAGAAGGACTAAAAGCAAGGATACTAAGCGAGAGTTCTTCATGACTGTGCGTTTGATGAGAGAACTACTATTTAGTATGATAGTTTTACTATCAATACAAAGTGGGCTTACTTTTACATTGCCTTGACAATAGAGGTTGAATTATTTGATTATCGGCGAAATAGGAGGTATTGATCGGTCAATAAGTAGGGGGAGAAATAATTAGCTATTGCTTAATAAGAGCGCCTCGGCTACGCGGGGAGCGGTGTAAAGTAGAGATTTGCCAAAAGTGAAAAGCGTTCCAACCTTAGGCACTTGTGCCGGCAAGCAACAACCCCGAAATAACACTAATAGGACTAAAATAACAGTGCTTACTCAGGGATTCATTTCCTGAGTAAGCACTGTTATTTTTTTTGCGTTTACAAAACGCGCTGCCTAATGGCTATTACAAATAGCCGAAATCCTTAGAACCGGTAAGCAACCGAGCCAACCCAGCGCTTTGGCGCCTGATCTACCCGGAAGGTTTCTCCGGCTACGGCGAAGTCTTCACCGTAGCGGCTGAAGTTGCCGTCGTAGCGCACGTCAACGGTGATGGGGCCGATGTCGACGGCTCCGCCTAGGGTGTAACCCAGGTTGAAAGTGTCGAAGGTTCGTTCTCGGCCGTCAGGGTCCATCAGGTCGCTGGTGCTGGAAAGGAAGAGATGGCCAACTGGTCCGGCATTGAAACGCACGAAGGCCAGCTTCCAGCTTGCCAGTATGGGGATATTGACGTCGTTGTAGCGCTCTTGGAAAACCTGGGTAATTTGCTGATCGGGATCGTCAAAACGGAACTCTGCAGAAGTACTATTCAGCGTCAGTTCCGTTTGGATGTCGAAACGGTCGGAGAGCGGAATGCGCACCATGGCGCCGAATTGAAAACCGTAGTTGCCATCGGAAAGTGCCAAGCTTAGGTTCTCGCGACCCGCTTCGGTAAAATCAAAGCGTTCGCCCTGAAGGGATTCGGTGGCGAGGCCGGCTTTAAGTCCAAACTCCACCTGGGCGGTGGTAGAAGTGGAGACGAAAAGAAGACAAAGGAGGAGGAAGAAAAAATTGCGTGTCATGACTGAAAGGGATGTGGGTTTAGTCGATACGAATACATCCCTAAGGGATGGGAAGCAGCTACAAAGGTCCGGGAAGAATTGTATTTAATCCGTTAAAAGCCGTTAAGGCGAGTGTTACTATTGACTTAAATGTTCTCATGCGCAAGGTTGTTGCACTGTACTAGAACCTTGAGGGAGTAGAATTTTCCTTCAGGGATCAATTTTCTTGCTTATTCAGGCAAACATTTTGCCCCGGCATGTGATTGTGATGGCAATACTATCACGTTTCTTCGTTCTAACGCTATTTCAGCATTATGCCAATGGAAAAATCAATATTCTGTAAAAAATATATTTAGCTGTACTATTTCTTTGCGTCTTTTCCCTTAGGGACGCGAAATAAATAAAACGTGTTTCTTGACCTGACGCTTTTGTTCTCGCCGTTCTTGAAAAATTCTTTGCATAGCCGTAGCTACGGAAA
>JBLHRW010000274.1:0-6999 GCA_047626445.1 Neolewinella sp. | reverse complement strand
GCTACTTTTGCTCTTCAAAAGTAGGCCGCCGGCAGGCAGGTGTGGCGGGATATCATGTAAGGTGTAGGAAGTCTTTTGAGCGCTAAAAACCGTCGGGGAGAATCCCTATCAGACGGAACACCCTACCTAAAAGGGCTATAATTTTAAAAAATATTTTACCACATCTTAGGAACGCGAATTAAATAAAGTGCCATTTTTGAGCTGGCGCTTTTGTTCTCACCGTTCTTGAAAAATTCTTTGCATAGCCATAGCTACGGAAAGAATTTTAAGTGCGGTGAGGGCAAAATAAGACGCTCAGGAATGTCACTTTATTTTGTTCGCATTCCTTATCTTCTTTCAGATCGGAGGGGGGCTGTACCTATTAATAGAGCGTGGTGTTTTGGGAGATACCAGCCAGTATCCAGTAAGGGGTAACTATTACAACTTTTGGACCACCTTGGAGACTGTTCTGAGCATTTCAGCATTACTCGGTATCCTTCTGGGAATCCTTGAAGAGTACGTATTCAAAAACTTACTCTGAAAGAAGTCATTCTTGTTGAAGCTATTACTGAAAACAATTTTGTATGTATCCATCATTTTATTTACACTCGTCATTTCTGCATTGGTCCCCAATATTCTTGAAACAAACCCTTCTCCCAACCATCAGAATGTAATTCAACCAGCCTTGAAATTCGTAAGCAATTTCACCTTTCTTAGTGTGCTTATTTGATACACCGCCGCTTATTTACTACGGAGCTATTATTGCAGGCAGCCTTTTCTTCTCAGAAATGGTTGATTACATTGGTCTAAGGGACGCCGTATAAATAGCTTACTGGTTTTTGACCTGACGCTTTCGTTTTAGTCAACTGGAATACTCTCTCCCTCCTACAACTTCCGCCCCAACCCCGGCAACACCGCCGTTTTCCAACCCCCAAAATCCCCCTGAATAATATGCTCCCGCGCCTCCGTCACCAGCGCCAGGTAAAAGGCCAGATTATGCAAGGTCGCGAGCTGCGGGCCAAGGCGTTCGTTGACCCGGA
This sequence comes from Neolewinella sp., assembly GCA_047626445.1. Classification (GTDB taxonomy): domain Bacteria; phylum Bacteroidota; class Bacteroidia; order Chitinophagales; family Saprospiraceae; genus Neolewinella. The sequence continues at coordinate 5,980 of JBLHRW010000274.1, read as the reverse complement.
AGAGGTGGTGCAGGTAGGCTTTGGTATGGGCCTGCGAGGTTGGCGCGCCGTCCTCCCGCGCGTCGATGGGGGAGAAGTCGTTGCGCCAGCGGGCGTTCGTGATGTTGATGATGCCGTCACGGGTGTACAGCATACCGTGGCGGGCGTTGCGGCTGGGGAGCACGCAGTCGAACATGTCGACGCCCCGGCTGATGCATTCGATGATGTTGGCGGGGGTACCGACGCCCATCAGGTAGCGGGGTTTCTCTTTCGGCAGAATGTCACAGCACAGCTGGCTGATGCGGTACATGTCTTCGATGGGTTCGCCGACGGAGAGGCCGCCGATGGCATTGCCCGGTTGGTCCTGACTGGCGATGAACTCGCAGGATTTGGTCCGTAGATCATCGTAGCTGCTGCCCTGTACGATGGGGAACAGCGCTTGAGAATGGCCGTATTTAGGGGCAGAATCCTTCATGAACTGTACGCATCGTTTCAACCAGCGGTGGGTGAGGTGCATGCTGTTTTCGGCGTATTTCCGGTCGGAAGGGTAGGGCGGGCATTCGTCGAAGGCCATCACGATGTCGGCACCAATGCTCCGCTGGATGCCCAGGCTGCTTTCCGGACTGAACAGGTGGCGTGAACCATCGATGTGGCTGGCAAAAGTAGCCCCTTCCTCGGTGATCTTACGGCGGTGGGCGAGGCTGAACACCTGGTAGCCGCCGCTGTCGGTCAGGATGGGGCCGTCCCAGTTCATGAATTTATGTAGGCCGCCGCCGGCTTCCATGGTTTCCATCCCCGGCCGGAGGTAGAGGTGGTAGGTATTGCCGAGAATGATTTTTGCTTTTACCTGCTCCTTCAACTCCTTTTGATGGACACCCTTGACCGTCCCGATCGTGCCCACGGGCATGAAAATCGGGGTCGGAATCTCGCCGTGGTTGGTGGTGACGGTGCCGGCGCGGGCGGAGGTCTGTTGGTCGGTATGGTGTAGGGTAAATTGCATGGACTGCAAAGGTAGCAAGCGGTTACGTTTTCAGGAGAGGCTTTTTGGGGCGACGGCGCGCAGGTGCATGGAAAAGGTTTAACGGAGCAAGGGGCTAAAGGGCGCTACGACCGTTCCTTCCCCCCTTTGCTCTCTTAAATCCTTCCTTCGCACCTGCGTTCCCGCCTGAAAATTCTCCCCTCCTAACCTATCTTCGCCCCATGTCCAGCTATACCATCAAGCTTCCTCAGTTCGAAGGCCCTTTCGACTTGCTCCTCTTCTTCATTGAACGGGATGAACTGGACATTTACGATATCCCGATCTCCACGGTAACCAACGACTTCCTGGCGTATATGCGCCAGGCCGAGCAGATGGACATCGACCTGGCCAGCGAGTTTGTCCTCGTAGCCGCCACCCTCTGTCGCATCAAAGCCAAAATGCTCATCCCCCGCAAACCGATGGATGAAGAAGGTAACGAGATCGACCCCCGGGAAGAACTGGTCGCCCGCCTACTGGAATACAAACGTTATAAGTCCGTCCTGGCAGAGCTGCGTGAAATGGAAGCCGCCCGGGGTAGGCGTAATTACCGGGGCAACATCACCGCAGAATTAGCCCAAATTGCTACCCGCGCCCTGGTCGACGTAGAACTCGAAAGCGTCACCTTATTCAAACTCCTGAAGGCCTACGAACGGATGCTCACCCGCATCGATGAAGAGGGTAACCGGCCCGCTATTCATGAAATCACGCAGTTCAGCCATACCGTTGAAGAACAGCAAGTGCGGATCATGGACCTGATTGGTGGCGTCCAGTTCGGTAAACCACGCCCCAGTTTTACCGATATATTCGGCATCTGTAAAACGCGGATTCACGCCATCGTTACTTTCCTGGGCTTATTGGAGTTGCTCAATGCACGCTCCATCCGGCTGATTGCCGGAGAGGGGGTTAATAATTTCTGGCTGGAGCCGGGACGAACAGAAGAAGAAGAAGAATAGACGAAAAGTCGCTGCGCGCTTTTAGGCTACCGCAGTAAACAGCTCGCTTCGCTCGTTTTAGCCTCCTTTTCTCTCCAACGACGGCCTTCTGTGGAACATCATGCCTCCCTCTGAGCTACCCTCTGTGAGAACCCCCGCTGCGAAGCAGCCCGTCAAGCTACCGACGAATCACCTTCCCCGTAACGACCTGCCCGTTCTCATTTCGAGCCTGCAAAAGGTACATGCCCGCAGGGAAGGGGCCAAGGTCAATGCTGATGCCTTCCAGCAAGCGGTCGTTACTAAAGATCAACTGACCAAAAGTATTGAAGACACGGACATCGAATAACTCCCCGCTAACTTCGGAGAAGATACGCAGTTGGCCATCGGTGGGGTTGGGTTGTATGGTTAGCTCGACGTTGGGGTGATCCTGAGTATGAGTCGGCGTAAGCGTCCAAATGGCTTGGTCCATCCAATGTACCCGGCCCTGGATCCAGTTTTTGAGATAATCTATTTCGGCATCGTAGGATTCGCCGACGAAGAGGTTGGGCCAAACGTACTCGCCGATTACGGGCCAGCGGTCAAAGTTTCTCGCGGGAGCATCGTCCATGGCGACCACAAAAGAATCGATGGTGGCGTTAAGGCGCTCATCGGAGAATTCTCCGGCGCGGAGTTCGTTCCACCGGTCGCTGAGTAAGTCGATAAACTCAGGGTCCTCCCGCAGGCGATCCCACCAGAAGGGCAGCTGCCAGTAATCGTCGGGGCAGTTGATGCCGAAGTTGTAGCCCCATCCACGGTTCGCACCACCACCACAGTAATTGGCGTTGCCGAAGGCAAGGTTAAAGTCCCAGACCGGCCCCATGTGGAGGCGACCGCCTTCATCTTCCCGGTCCTTATACATAAAGGAACTTAGCCGATAGCCATCGATGTTACGGCTGATCTCGTTGATGAGCAGGAAGTCGACGAAAGACTGCAGGTCGACGAAGCGGCGGTAGCCGAGCTCGGGATGTAGAAAATCGTCGCCTGCCAGGACGTTTTCGAAGTTCCGCATCCAGTTCTGGATGTAGTTGCGTTGGCCGCCGGTGATGTCCGCGGGCTTGGGGTAGTGGTACAGAAAGCGAATGCTCTGTTCTTCCTCCGTATCTGCGTTGTATTCTGATTCGAAGAGCACTTCAACGTCTCCGCTTTCGCCAGTGAATTTATCCAGCTTCAGGATGTAGCCACCCGTCAGGGCATCACCGGCGGTATCCTCAGGGGTTAATTTTTTAATGTCCACCCGATTCTTGTCCCGCTTGATCTTCTCGGAAAACAGGTAAACGCCACGGTAATCACCGTTGATGACCAGTTCCGCCATCCGTACCCGGGGGGCATAATCCATGATCTTGCCGGCCCAATGATAGGCGAGGGCAGACCGGATAAGGCTCTTGTCTGAATAAGGACCGTGCAACACCCAGTCTTCCTCTTCCGGAAAGCCGAGCAGCGCTACCTGCCGGTCTTCTCCATCGGCCGTCCGCGTCTCCAGCCCATAACCGATTTTCGGGAAGATGGATTGCGAAGTCGACCCCCGACCTTCGATGCCTACGTAGCCATCATATTCATTCCAGGCATCCGTTATGGCGTTCCGCTGTCCGTCACCATTGTCGATGACGCCCATGCGTGCCAGGATTTTCGGCTCATCCCGGATAGTATCACCTCCCGTATCGATGATGATGATCGGTAAGGAAGAAGAAAAGCTATCCTGGGCGAAACAGGGAGCAGCTGCGCATACCAGCAGCCAGAGGAGTATTTTTTTTGACATTTTCGAGGGGCTAAGCGCGCGCAAAGGTACGGAGGCTCGCGTAAAAATAACAAGTAAAGGAGTAATACGGCTTAGTAGCGGTTGGTTCAAATAAAAGGCAGCCCGGGGAGAGAGGCTGAGGTAGCACGGAGGGCCGTCGTTGGAGAAAAGAAAGAGGAAAATGGACATTGAAACGAGCGAAGCGAGCTGCCTCGTGCGGTAGCCAATCAAGAATCGAGAATCACCAATCAAGAATCGAGAATTCTACGAGCACAGCGAGTTGGCGTCTAAAAGGCCGAAGGCCGTCTACAAGAAAAGCGCGCAGCGCGTCGGCCTTTAATTGAGTACTTCCGGAGCAACATGCAAGAACTTAGGCACCTCTACCTGAAACATTTCAGCCTGGCCCTGTCGGTCGTTTCTTTTCATGATGTAGCTGCCGCGCATAGCCCCAATGGGTGTTTCGAATTGCACCCAGCTGGTATACTGATGCGATTGTCCCGGCTGGATGATGGGCTGCTGACCCACCACACCTTCGCCTTCTACCAGGCGCCGGTCGCCGGTGGCGTCAATCACCTCCCATGCCCGACTCAGTAACTGAACCGCACGAGGGCTATTGTTCTCAATCCGGATCTGGTACGCATACACGTACTGCCGTTTGGCCGGTTCACTGTATTGGCGCTGGAAAACGCTTTCAGCGCTTACGGTGACTTCCTGGGTAGTGAGACTTACCATTGTATCGGCGGGTTTAGAAAAAAGAAAGTGAAAATAAGACGTAAAAACCTGATCCGGTGTTTATCAGCGGTAAGTAAAGATAGCCGTAATACGACAGGTCACCACTTTCTATGCTACACAGATAGGCGCTGACCTCATCGGTCGTACCCAAATTTTTTCAACTGGTCTTCGTCATCCCGCCAATCTTCCCGGATCTTGACGTGTAGTTCCAGAAAGACTTTTCGTTGGAGAAATTCTTCCATGCGCTTCCGCGCTTCGGTGCCAAGCTGCTTGATTGCGCTGCCTCCTTTGCCGATGAGGATTGGCTTTTGGGTTTTGCGCGAGACGTAGATCAGGGCGCTGATGCGGGCCAGTTCTTTGCCGTCCTTGGTCTTCGTATCCTGAAAAGATTCAATGTCAACCTCCACGGAATATGGGATTTCCTGGTGGTACTGTATCAGTATCTGTTCACGGATGATTTCGGAGACGAAGAAGCGTTCGCTCCGGTCGGTCAGTTGTTCGTCGGGGAAATACTTCGGCCCTTCGGGTAGTTGCTCCTTGACGGCGGCCAATAGCTCGGAGACACCGTCGCCCTTCAACGCCGAAATCAGGAACACCTTCTCAGGTTTGATCCACTTCTTGAATTGCTTTTGCAGTTCTTTCAGTTTGGTGGAACTCATGAGGTCCACCTTGTTGAACACCAGGTACAGGGGCACCTTATTGTGGCGCAGCTTACCCACCAACAGGTCGTCTTCGGAATATTCCTCCTGCGGATCTACGAGGTAGATCATCAGGTCAGCATCGTCGAAGGTGGTGTTGACGTAGCGGTTCATCATCTCCTGCATCTTATAGTGCGGATCCTCGATCACGCCGGGCGTGTCGGAGAAGACGATCTGATAGTCCTCGCCGGTCACGATGCCGAAGATGCGGTGTCGGGTAGTTTGCGGCTTGGCCGTAATGATACTCATGCGCTCACCGATCAGGCCGTTCATGAGGGTGGATTTGCCGGCGTTGGGCCGGCCGACGATGTTAACGAATCCGCTTTTGTGCATGGACGCAAAGATAGGCTTGTTGTTCCGCAAGTCTTCGAAGCTGCGCTTCTTCCTTCTCGCGGAACAATAAGACCATCTTTGCGGAGGCAGGCGAGCGTTGATACGGATGCTTTCTTTTTGGCGGGAACGCAGGTGCAGAGGAAGGTTGGAGGGCAAGTGGGCTGTGGCCCGAGAAGAAAATACGGCGTCCCTTAACGAGCGCAGCGAGCTGTCGCTTACGGTAGCACTATCAATCTACCAAGCGCAAAGTGTGTCAATCAATCTATCCAGGGCGTAGCCCCTATTCCCTGCTCTTTTTATCCCCATATTTGCACCCGCGACCCCGCCCCCTAAAATGAATGGGAGAATTAAGGAAGGAGAGAATTTACGTCCATTCAGTGATTCACACATTCAATTATTCTTTTATTCACTTACCCATGACCGCATACATCCTAACCATAGGCGATGAAATCCTCATCGGCCAGGTAACCGACACCAACGCCACCTACATGGCCAACGCACTGAACGACGAAGG
>JBLHRW010000273.1:0-7009 GCA_047626445.1 Neolewinella sp. | reverse complement strand
TATCCCAACCACGAAGCGACCGAGCTCTTCTTCATGGAAAACCAGGTTAAGTAACTATACGGCGTCCCTTCGCGGCTCCTCCTTCACGGCTCCTCCTTCGCGGCTCCTCTTTGGTGTCTTCGCGGTCACTGGTCTGCTCTACTTTCCAGTTTCGTACCTTCGCCATTAATGACAACCCTCACCCCTCAAGCGCTATTTACTGACCCCGCATGGCAGGGCTTCGCCCTGATAGATGTCCGGTCGCCCGGTGAATACGAGGAGGCTTGCCTGCCCGGTGCGCTGAACCTGCCGCTGTTCTCCAACGAAGAGCGGGCTAGGGTAGGGACCCTCTACAAAAAGAAGTCCCCCGATGCTGCATTGTTGGAGGGCTTAGACATTGCCGGAGGTAAAATGCGAAAGTTGGTGGAAACCGCCCGCAAGGTTGCGCCGGGAAATAAGATAGTAGTGCACTGTTGGCGAGGCGGCCAACGCAGTGGCAGCGTAGCGTGGTTACTGGAACGTGCCGGCTTCGAGGTTGGCCAGCTAATCGGAGGCTACAAAGCCGCCCGCAAATACATCCGGGAGTACGTGGGCGAAGCCCATCATCCCTTCAAAGTACTGAGCGGGCCTACCGGCTCCGGCAAAACACCCATATTACTCGCTATGCAAGCCCTCGGTGCCAATGTGGTCGACCTGGAGGGTTTGGCCAATCACAAAGGTTCTGCCTTCGGCGGCCTTGGCGAAGCGCCTCAGCCTTGTTCTGAAGCCTTTGAAAATAGGCTCTTTGCTGCCCTTCTTGCCTTCCCCGAAGGAGAAGCAGTATGGCTGGAAGATGAAAGCCGCATGATCGGACACGTCTACCTGTCGGATGAATTCTACGGCCGGCTGGTTGCTTCCCCCATTGTCGTTCTGGTTCAGCCAGTGGAATGGCGGATCAAGCACCTGGTAGAAAACTATGCCCGTTACCCGAAGGCGGATTTAAGCGCCGCTTTCACCCGAATTCAAAAGCGCCTGGGTGGGCAGCACCTGAAGGCTGCCCTCGAAGCCCTGGCGGAGGATGATTTCGCCGCTGCCGCGCGCATCGCCCTGGTTTATTACGATAAGGCGTACAGTCACTACGGGGATCGTCGTGATGGGGAGGTGCTCTATAAGGTCGAGGCGGCTAGCCCCGAGGTCGTGGAGATTGCCCGGCAGGTGCTGGAGGAAGGGCGCTTTGTGCCGGAGGCTTAGCCATTAAGCAAACTCGATTAAGAACACATGTGCCGGACACTGACCGGGATCGATGTCGACGTAGTTGGCGTTACCGTTCCACCAGTACTGCTTGCCCGTTAAGAGGTCGGTGACGCGGAAGCCATTGTGGCCCAGAAGATCGTGAGGGACGCCGACATGGCCACCCTGCCGGTTGTGCTGATCGAAGTTGACGACGGTCCAGATGAAGTTGGTCCGTGCTTCGTCCCACTTCACGTAGCTGAGCAGGTTATCGTTGTCCGTCGAGGTGAAGCGGATGTTGTTTGTCTGCTGCAGTGCCGGATTGTTCTTCCGTGCGCGGTTGATGAGCGTGTAAGCGTCCGTGATCCGGTTGCGGTAACTCCAGTCGTAGTGGCGGACCATATACTTCTCCGAGTCGTAGTACTCCTCCTTGCCGTTGGTGTTGCCACGGTTTTCCATCAACTCGTAGCTGGGGCCATACAGGCCGTAAGAACTGGAGAGGGTAGCGGCCAATAAAAGCCGTTTGACGAACTGGTTGGAGTTGGCGCCCATCATCTCGAAAGCCAGGATGTCGGGAGTATTAGGCCAGAAATTTGGCTGCATTATGTCCGACAGCTCCGAGGTAGTGAGCTCAATCATATACTCCTTCATCTCCTTCGGATTGGTCCGCCAGGTAAAGTAGGTGTAGCTCTGTTGGAAGCCGCGCTTGGCCAACTCTCCCATAATCGCCGGCCGGGTGAAGGCCTCGGCAAGGAAGATGATGTCGGGATATTCTTTGTTCGTTTCCTCGATGATGTACTCCCAGAAACGGTATGGCTTCGTGTGGGGGTTGTCTACCCGGAAGATGGTAACGCCCGCTTCACACCAGTATATAACAACACTGAGCAGCTCCTTCCAGAGCGCCTTGTAGTCTTCCGTCTCGAAGTTGATCGGGACGATGTCCTGGTACTTCTTCGGTGGGTTTTCGGCGTACATGATCGTGCCGTCGGGCCGCCAGGTGAACCATTTGGGGTGCTCCTTAACGTAGGGGTGATCTGGTGCACACTGGAAGGCGAGGTCGAGCGCCACGTCCATGTCGTAATCCTTCTTGGCCTTTTTGATCAGCGCTTTGTAGTCGCTGATGTTACCGAGCTCTGGCAGGATGGCTTTGTGGCCACCTTCGGATGCACCGATGGCCCAGGGGCTGCCCGGTTCGCCTTCCATCGCGTCGGTCGCGTTGTTGCGCCCTTTGCGGTTCTTGCGGCCTACCGGATGGACTGGGGGCATGTACAGTACGTCGAATCCCAGCTCTTCGATGCGGGGCAGCAGCGCAGCCACGTCTTTGAAGGTGCCGGCGCGGCTTACGTCCTGCGAGGCAGAGCGTGGGAATAGTTCGTACCAGCTGCTGAAGCGTTCCCGCAGGCGGCCAACCTTCACCCGAAGGTTATGGTCGTAGGTTGTCTCGAAACGGCGTAGCGGGTAGTCGTTGATGAGCTTGTCAAAAACCGGACTTAAAACGAAACTGACCGCCTTAGCCTCGTCTTTTTGTCCGAATTCTTTGATGGCAGCGTTCACTTCCTTGAGCCCTGAACCTTTCAGCTTTGCGGCTACCTCGTTCAGCAGATTACCACCGATCTGTAATTCTACACCCATTTCCTGGCCGTCAGCCTGCTTCTTTTTGAAGCCCCGGTACCAGGTCAGCAGGTGGTCTACCCACGATACGATTCGGTATTGGTAGATGGTTTGTTCCGTCACTCGGAAGGACGCCGTCCATAGGTCGTTGCCTGCTTCCACCATTTCGACCGAAGTCCACTTGCGCGCTTTGCTGGTTTTATATTCCAATACGGCCCGCAAATAGTCGTGCGAATCCCCGAAAATGTTCGCGGAAACATCTACTGGTTCTCCTACAACCCGTTGGATCGTAAATCTGCCGAGGTTTACCTGCGGTTTGACGTTGTCAATGACGGAGCGGTTCTGCATAAGTGTTGGCTGGCTTTTGGAAGTGCAATATTAGGCAAAAAGTTATAAAGCGAAAAGGTAATGAATGTTCTCTTGTGTATAGCAAATTGCACAACTATTTAGTGGGCCGCATTTAGCGTTGACCCCAAACGTCCGGACGCCCCTTCCGCTGCACCCGCGACCGCGCCCCATTATCATTTTGTATCCTCACCCCACCATCCGACGCATAACCCCCGCCGGAAACTGCCGCCGCCACAACTCATGGTACTTCCCGTCTAGTTGAAGCAACTCTGCGTGATTTCCCTGCTCAAGAATGCGGCCTTCTTCCATGACAATGATCTGGTCAGCCTCCAGTACGGTGCTGAGGCGGTGAGCGATCAACAGGATCGTTTTGCCTTCGGATCGCATCCGATTTACCACCTGCTGGACGTAGGCTTCGCTTACAGAGTCCAGCGCTGCGGTAGCTTCATCCAGCAGCAATATCTGTGGATCCCGGTAAATGGCCCGCGCCAGGGCGATCCGTTGCCGCTGTCCGCCACTCAGGTTGACACCGTTTTCTCCGATGTAGGTATGAAAGCCCTCCGGCAAGCGCTCGATAAAGGACAGCAAGCCCAGCTCCCGGCAGAGATCGAGTACCTTTTTCATGTCCGTTTGCTCAGCGCCAATGGTGATGTTCTCCAGCAAAGTACCGGCAAAAAGGTCTACTCGTTGCGGGACGACCCCGATATGGCTCCGCAGACTGTCGGTTTCAATGTACTCCAAGTCAAGACCACCGAGGGTTACTTGCCCACCGTTCAATGGGTAGAGCTTCTGGACCAGCGAGGCTACCGTCGATTTGCCAGACCCACTTTCTCCAACGATGCCCGTGATCGTTCCCGCCTGCAGTGTCAGGTCGAGCGCGGAGAATACTTCCCGGCCGGCACCGTAAGAAAAGTGGACGTCTCGAAAACGCAGGTCGCCGATCAGTTCCGGCGTTAGGGTAACGGTCGCCTTTTGCCCTTGTTCCGGCAATAGGTCCACGATTTCGAACAAACGATCAGCCGCAATGATGGCGTTTTGAATCTTCTTGTTCATCCCGATCAGGTTCCTTGCCGGACCAGTAAAGTAGCCGATCAAGGCATAGAAGCCTAACAGCTCCCCTGGGCTAATGGCACCGCTGATGACGAAGGACGAGCCGCCCCACAACAAAATGATGGTAAAGAATCGTCCAATCGTCTCGGCGGTAGTGCCGGAGAATACGGCATTCAAACCGGAGCGATAGCCGGCATTCAGTAAATGGACAAACCGACTTTCCGTCTCCTTATTGGCGTGTGCTTCGAGCCGAAGCTGTTTGATCGTCCGGATGGAGTTGATACTTTCCACCAGCTGGTTTTCCAGTTCTGCCGCACTTTCCATCAACGCTCTTTCTCTGCGTCGGTTAAGCCGGTTGGCCAGGTAATAGGTGCAGGCATAGAGCGGGATAACAATAAGCATCACCAGCGCCAGCTTCCAGTAGTAGGTGAACATGAGGCAGAAGGAGAAGACAATAATGAAAATGTTGACCAACAGGTTGATGGCCACATCATTGATGAAAGCCCGGATTTTTACCGCATCGCTGATCCTGGAAATGATCTCACCGGTCCGCATGGTATCGAAAAACCGCTGCGGTAGTCGTAATAAGTGCTGGTAATAACCGAGAATTAATTTTGCGTCGATTAACTGCCCGGTTCGCAGAACCATTACTGATTTCATGGCACCCAGAAAAACGGATAGGGCAAGTAGGATCAGCATACTTACACTGAGCAGGTTAAGGAGTGCCGTATTGCCACTGATCAGCACAAAGTCGGTGATTTTTTGGAGGTAAATGGCAGTAGACAAGCCCAGTACCGTATAGATCAACGCACCTGCAAGAGCCTGAACTAAAGTGCCTCGGTGCGGTGCCAAAAGTTGCGTGAATCGTTGGCGAAGATTGGTACGTTTTTCTCCCGGAGCAAAGACTTCTCCCGGGGCAATCAGCAGCAGCACGCCCGTCCATTGTTCCAGGAAAACGGATAGTGGGCGTTTCTCCATTCGTCCCGTTGCCGGGTCCATGATTTTTACGGATCTTTTTCCGATCCGATAGACCACCACGAAATGGTGGCTGCGTTCGTTGAGAACAAGGTGAGCAATTGCGGGTAGTGAAACAGTGGTAAGTGCCTCGGCGTCCGCACGGACACCCTGGGCAGTGAATCCATTTTTCGTGGCAGCGTTGATGAGGCCCAGTAAATTAGTTCCCTTGGCATTGGTATCCGCCTGTTGGCGGATGCGGGCGATTGGTAGCCCGAGGCGGTAATGCGCAGCGATAGATGCCAGGCAGGCGGCGCCACAATCGGTACGATCGTGTTGTTTGACGGTCTTTTTCATGAAGGGATAATTGTGGGTGTCGGGAGCCAGTCTTCGAGGCGGTCACGGAGCAATTGTGCGAGCGTGCGGCGGGCCAGGGTGAAGTGTGCGGTGGCGGTCATGCCCTTGCTTATTGCGCCACGGTGGCCGCTGGGCAAAATCAACTGTTGGTCAAGGAGCGTACAAGTCACCATAAATGCAGAGCGCCCCTGCTGGTCCGTGAGCACGTCCTGCCCGATGTCCTTCACTTGGGCGCGGGCCAAGCCCCAGCGGGTATGCGTGAACGCGTCCATGCGCATGGTTACAGGAAGACCTTTTCGGATCAGGCCAATGTCTTGTGGAGATACCCTGACCAGTACTTCCAGCGCTCCGGTGGGGGAGATTTTGGCAATTTCTTGCGCAGGCCCAACGAAGGATCCGGGGAGCAGGCCGGCAGTTTGTATCAGGTGGCCGGATGTTGGTGCGGTGATGACAAGTTGGCGCGAACGCTGGTGCAAAGAATTGCTTTTGAGGCGCAGTGCGCGCAGTTCCCGTTCGTTGCGCGTAAGCTCCTGGGTCCAAAGATGACGCCGTCGCTCCTTCAACTGCGTTTGCTCGTTAACCACCAGCTCATGGTCAAAACGGTAACGTTCTATTTCCATTTTGGCAATTGTTCCGGAAGCAAAAAGCGTTTCCTGCCGATCAAGCTGTTTGTGGGCATGGGTAACTTTCAGGTTGGCCTGGTCCCATTGGTGGCGAAAGTCTTGATAATCCCTTTGGTAGAGGGCCGTGGATAGTAGCGGGTAAGTGTTGTCGGATAGCGCCGTAATAAGTTGCTCCAGGTCGGTTATGGTGGTTTGGTGTTCCTGGATTCCGTCGCTTAGGTGCGCTGTCTCAGCAGTTAGTTCTGCTGCGTCGAGGATGAGCAGGGTGTCACCGGCTTTCACTTTCAGGTTGTCACGCAGGCGGGCAAACAGCACCCGTCCTTCGGTGGGGGAGAGGATGCTTGTTGGCCGTTGTGCCGTTTGTATGACGGCCCTTCCTTCGCTACCTACGTCAACACTGATGAAGGGAAGTGCCAGGGCGATTAGTAGTAAGGCGGCAATTATGGTAAGGTAAACCGGGGAACCACGCTGGTAATGACGAGCATACAGCCCTTCGACGGTTTGGGCGGGATTACGGGAAGGGAAGGAGGCGGGAGCTGGCATGGTGACATTTGGTTGTGGGAGAGTCCTTGGGCTGATTCATTGTGAGGAAATGAAGCAAGCTTCTGAATAGGTGTGGTAGTGGCTGCTACGCAGCTGATTGTTCTCACAGAGGTCGGTACAGTGGGAGGCACGGGAGGTGCCGTCGTTGGAATAAAGAGGCGTATACGGCGTCCCTAAGCCGCTAGTACCATCATCTCCTGGACCGCTACTGCCGCCGAGATCCGCAACGATACCGTATGGAAATGGTCGTCGATAAGGATAGGGTAGGTGCCCTTCTCAATACGGTAGTTTGTCGGATCCTCACTGTTGGTGAGTGCGCTGGAAATCTCCTTTGG
>JBLHRW010000272.1:0-7009 GCA_047626445.1 Neolewinella sp. | reverse complement strand
ACCGCTCTTAAAAATTATTTCCGTAGCTACGGCTATGCAAAGAATTTTTCAAGAACGGCGAGAACAAAAGCGTCAGGTCAAGAAACACGTTTTATTTAATTCGCGTCCCTGAGCCTTCCGGTAAAATTGTCACCAAAGGAAAAATTAGCCGCCGCGGGGTCCTAATGACCACAGCACTACACAAATACTTGTAGCTCCTTCGGCAAGCTCAGCAAGGCGGCAATAATAACCCTCGTAACGGTTTGCGCTAGAGAGCCGCTGGTCTCTGTGCCTGTCGAAGTAGCCATTTTTCTAGTGAGGGACGTAAATGCTTTAAAAGAAACGGGCTGATTGGTGTTCAGGGTAAAACCCTGAACACCAACCAGCCCGGTCACAAAGACAAGTATTCTTACTTGACCAGTTTAGGGTTCATCCCCATAGTAGAGAAACCACCGTCATGGTAAAGGTTCTGCATCGTTACGTAGCGGGTGAGGTCGCTAAAGAGCGTAGCGCAGTAGTTGGCGCAGTCCTCAGCGGGAGCATTACCTAATGGGCTCATGTCATCGCCGTAGCCGAAGAACTCCAGGAAACCGGGGATGCCCTTCCCGGCCGTTGTCATGGTTGGTGACTGGCTGATGGTATTGACGCGAACATGGCTCTTCTCGCCAAAGTGGAAGCCGAAGCTACGGGCGAAACTCTCCAGCAGGCTCTTGCTCTCAGCCATCTCACCGTAATCAGGGAAGACCCGCTGAGCGGCGATGTAGGTAAGTCCCACGATGCTGCCCCATTCGGACATGTGATCGCCTTTATACAGCACCTGACACATCTTGTGAAAACTGATGGCACTGATGTCGAAGGTCTTCTTCATCCACTCGTGATTCAGGTCAGTGTAGGGCTTTTTCTTACGTACATTGATGCTCATGCCAATGGCGTGCAGCACGAAGTCGATCTTTCCGCCAAGAATCTCTTCGCTCTTTTGGAAGAGGTTCTCCAGGTCTTCAATGCTTGTGGCGTCAGCGGGGATCACCTCCGCACCAATGCCTGCAGCCAATTCCTGGAGTGGCCCCATACGCAAGGCTACCGGAGCGTTGGTAAGCGTGAAGGTAGCGCCCATCTGATGACAGACATCGGCGATTTTCCAGGCGAGGGACTGATCGTCGAGGGCTCCGAAAATAACGCCGCGTTTTCCGGCTAGTAGTTGGATGGCCATGTGTGATTAGTTTAGTCTTGTGGTTCTGTGGTATTTAGTAGTAGAGTGGTAAAGGTAGCATTGTTCCGCAGCCTTTTCCTGAAAAAACAGCCTGAAGGCTATAGAACAGTTTACCGCCACGCTTTATAAGCATTAATCAACCCATTTGTGCTTGAATCGTGACTTTGCACCTGCGCGCCGCCGCCCAACTCTGGCAAAATTGCTTTGGCCAGCTGCTTGCCCAGCTCTACGCCCCACTGATCGAAGCTGTAGATGTTCCAGATGACACCCTGCACGAAAATCTTGTGCTCGTACATTGCAATCAGTTGACCAAGAACGTAGGGCGTTATTTTTTTCACTAAAATGGAGTTCGTAGGTCGGTTGCCGTCGAAAACCTTGAAGGGAACTAATTCTGCAATCTCAGCATCAGACTTACCTGCTGCCTTCAATTCGGCGGTGACTTGCGAGGCGGTCTTGCCGTTCATCAAAGCTTCCGTTTGGGCAAAAAAGTTGCTAAGCAAGATATCATGATGGTCGCCAAGCGGGTTATGCGACATGGCCGGGGCAATGAAATCACACGGAATCAGGCGGGTGCCCTGGTGGATCAGCTGATAGAAGGCATGCTGACCGTTTGTTCCGGGCTCCCCCCAGATGATGGGGCCGGTTTCGTAGTCGACCGGATTACCGTTCCTGTCTACGCTTTTGCCATTACTTTCCATGTTTCCCTGCTGAAAATAGGCGGGGAAACGGTGTAAGTACTGGTCGTATGGTAGAATCGCCTCCGTTTCTGCACCGAAAAAATTGGTATACCAAACGCCGATCAAGGCCAGTTTTACCGGTAAATTTTCTTTCAATTTTGCGTGCCGGAAGTGTTCGTCCATAGCGTACATGCCATCAAGTAACCCGGCAAAGTTATCAAAGCCGACCGTCAGGGCGATGCTCATACCAATGGCCGAGGAAAGGGAGTAGCGGCCGCCGACCCAGTCCCAAAAACCAAAGATATTTTCACCGTCGATGCCAAATTCCTTAACCCCATCTTCGTTTGTACTTAGCGCGGCAAAGTGTTTAGCCACGTCGGCCTCACTCCCGCCATTGTCATAAAACCACTGCCGAGCGCTGCGTGCGTTGGTCATGGTCTCCTGCGTAGTGAAGGTCTTGGAGGCCACCAGGAAAAGCGTTGTTTCCGGATCCACTTGCTTCAGCACCTCCGCGAGGTGCGTACCGTCGATGTTACTGACAAAGTAGACCTCCCGGCCCTCTATCCAATAAGGCTTCAGGGCTTCGGTCACCATAACTGGGCCGAGATCAGAGCCACCGATGCCGATGTTTACCACCTGCGTAAGTGGCTTCCCCGTGTAGCCTACATGACTGCCGGAATGGACCTTCTTGCAGAAGGCTTTCATTCTGTCCAGCACTGCCCGCACTTCGGGCATAACGTCAAGGCCATCAACGATGATTTCTCCTTTACCCCGGTTCCGCAGCGCAACGTGTAGTACTGCCCTACCCTCGGTTCCGTTGATGGCGGCACCACCGTACATTTGCTCGGTCGCTTCTTTTACGCCGCAATCTTCCGCCAGCCGGTAGAGCATGTCCAGTGTCTCCTGCGTAATGATATTTTTAGAATAATCGATCAGTATATCCTCAAATGTCTGACTGAGATTTTCGAACCGATCCGGATCCTGCGCAAACAGGTCTTTCATGTGCCGCCCTTCCATTTCATGCGCGTGCATTTCTAATTCCTTCCAGGCCAGGGTTGTTGTGGGATCAATCGTGGGAAGCATAACTGCTGATTTTACGGTTTGATTGAGCAAAAAGTGTTTGGCTCGACCAGATGGTCCAAACAGCATTGTTTAGGCCATGAAGGCGGGCGGAGTACCCAATGGGGCAAATATGCATCACGTAGTCGGAATCCACCCTACTCACGAAGATTTTTGTTAAATCTTGAACAAGATTTGATTAAGACCGTTAGTCCTGCTCCGGAGCTAATCTCCAATTAGTCAGTTTTGTCTGACATGCATTAGTAAAATAAATTACCAAACATGAAACGTCTATTATTCTCCCTGCTTGCACTCGCAAGCTTTCTCTTTGCTGTACCTGGTACTAGTCATGCCCAGGCCACTAATGATAAAACAGTTGTCGAAATAGCCGCAGGCAACGACGATTTTTCTACTCTAGTTGCTGCCGTTAAAGCAGCAGGATTGGCCGAAACTCTATCCGGTGAAGGTCCCTTCACCGTATTTGCGCCTACCAATGCCGCTTTTGCTGCCTTACCTGAAGGCCTAGTAGCTGAGTTAGTAAAGCCAGAAAACAAGGCGACGCTCCAGAAGATCCTCACCTACCACGTTGTTTCTGGCAACCTGAAGGCTGCGGACGTAGTTGCAGGCATCAAGAGTAATGATGGTATGTTAGCCGCTACAACCGTTGCCGGAAGTGACTTCAATGTCATGCTTGACATGGGCAGTGTAAAGATCAAAGATGGTAAAGGCAACGTAACTACCGTTACTGCGACGGACGTCATGGGGTCCAACGGCGTTATTCACGTCATTGACCGCGTCCTGTTACCCGCTGATGTTGATCCGGGCATGTTGCTGAAGGCCGAGGCTATTCCTACTGCCGCCCCGGGACAGACGATTGCTGCCATAGCATCCGGAAACGAAGACTTTTCCACCCTTGTCGCCGCTCTTGGCGCCGCCGGCCTGGTAGAGACCTTTGACGGAGTCGGTGAGTACACCGTTTTCGCACCAACAAATGCTGCCTTTGATAAACTTCCCGAAGGAACGGTGACGGAACTCGTTACGAACCAAAAGGAAAAGCTTGGAGCGATCCTCGCCTACCACGTCTTACCTTTTGTCATCTCTGCCGAGGACCTGATTGCTGCGATTAAGGCAAATAAGAATTACTACCTGATCCAGACGCTTGGCAAGCAAACTATTGTTGCTACCATAGAAGATGGTAAAGTCCAGATCATCGACCCGAACGGAAACCGTTCTACCGTCATTATGACTGATGTAAAAGCGAGTAATGGTGTAATTCACGCCATCGATCAGGTTATCTTACCCCGGTAAGCTCACCTAGCACATATCAGGGCTAATGGCCTGTCCGCACAGCGGCACTTTCTTTCGGGAAGGTGCCGCTTTGTCGTTTACAAACCCATCAATAGCCGTCATTACTACGCGCTTGTTAGTACTTTTGTCTGTGGAAAGAATAATTCCCGTCTACGGGCTGTTCTTTTTAGAGCCATCATCATAATCAACATCTACTTTGTCAGTAAGCGTAAAGGAATTAACGAAGATATACGGCGATCAGCGAGCGCTGGACAGCATCAGCTTTGAAGCTTCCGCCGGGCAGATTCTGGGTTTTCTTGGCCCCAATGGGGCCGGGAAGACGACGACGATGAAGATCCTCACTTGTTATCTCAGTCAGTCGTCTGGCACCGCCGAAGTTTGTGGCCACGACATAGAAACGGACAGCCTCGCCGTGCGCCGGTTAGTAGGCTACCTTCCGGAACACAACCCACTGTACAAAGACATGTACGTCCGCGAGTACCTGTCCTTTGCCGCCAAAGCGAACAAGGTCAGCGGCGCTAGAACCCGCATCGAAGAGATGATCGAAATGACAGGTTTGGGCCGGGAGTGCCATAAGCAAATAGGCGCCCTGTCCAAAGGATACCGGCAACGGGTGGGGCTTGCCCAGGCTATGTTGCATGATCCGCAGGTACTGATCCTCGACGAACCGACCAGCGGCCTGGATCCCAACCAGCTGGCCGAGATCCGAACATTGATCAAAACGTTGGGGCGGGAAAAAACCGTAATCTTCAGTACCCACATTATGCAGGAGGTTCAGGCCCTTTGCGATCGGGTCATCATCATTGACCGGGGTAAACTGGTGGCAGATGATCCGATTAGCCGACTCCAGCGCAGGCTGGCGGGCGACTCGTCCCTTGTTGTCACCTTCGACCGCAAGGTCGACACCAATAAACTTGCTCAGATCAAGGGTGTTTCCCGGGCAGTGGCCAACCCCAAAGCCCCACACTACCGTCTTTACCTTGCGGGTAAAGCAGATGCACGCGCTGAAGTTTTTCGCTTCGCTGTAGATAATAACCTGGTACTTCTTGGCTTGCAGCGTGAAGACCTGAGTGTAGAGGAAGTCTTCCGGGCACTGACAGCGGTTAACACATAGGCCGCTTCCATGGGCCCTCAAACTCACTTCTCCTGATAACCCAGGCCAGCTTATTCCAAAACAACTCTTGCAAATTGCCCCAATGGTAAAACTCTTACTTCTTTCCGCGCTTTTCACGATTACAACCGCCGTCGTGGCTCAGGGCCCCTTCGACGTGGACTACCGCTTTCCTGAAGGTGTATACCTCAGCCACGCCGCCTTACTTGCCAATCAGCCCGACCTGGAGTGGGAATCGATTGATGGGGAGATGGTACAGCTGCCCGAAGATTTCCGGGTCCAGATTGCTGGATACGGCTATAAAGACGAACGAATTAACAGCGAGATCATTCCCTATGCCATTAGCTTGGATGGGGAACCGTACCTCTATGTCCGTAAGGACGAGAAGCGCAACTTTCACGAGTTCGCCGGTTTTAGGGTTAAGGGCCTGCTCAGTACTTTGCAGTATGACACCACCGTTGTTACGCGGCAACTCATGAAAGCCTACAACCCAATCAATGGTCAACCCTTCCGGCAAGCCTATGTACAGCGGAACAGAACCATCTCCCTAACCAAAATATTGCACCTGCGCACCGGCGCCCTGATTCCCTTCACCCACCAGAACCTGGTCCGCCTTTGCGCAGACGATCAAGAAATTGCCCGTGCCCTACTCGACGTAGACCCCAAAGAAGCGGTTATGCTGCTACGGGCACTTAAACTTTATGATGACCGGCATCCTTTAACTTTGCCGATAAAATAGGGCATTCCCGACAATCCGACAACCTGACATCTCGACAACCAGACTATGCTCGCAATTTTCAACAAAGAAATCAACGCCTTTTTCAGCAGCCTTATCGGCTACATCGTGATTGCGGTGTTCCTCTTGGTTACTGGGTCGTTTATGTTTGTCTTTCCAGATACCAGCCTGTTGGATTTCGGGTACGCCAGCCTTGGCCCCTTCTTCACCCTGGCACCTAACATCCTTACCTTCATTATTCCCGCCATCTGTATGCGGGCCTTTGCGGAAGAGAAGCAGACCGGTGCCATCGAACTGCTGGTCACCCGACCACTAAGGGACGTAGAGATTGTTCTGGGAAAGTTTCTCGCCTGCCTTTTACTGGTCGTTATTGCCCTCCTCCCTACCCTACTGTACTACTACACAATATACCAACTTGGCGCGCCGGTCGGCAACATCGATGCCGGCGGAACCATGGGATCCTACCTCGGCTTAGTGTTCCTCTCCATGGCTTTCGTCGCCATTGGTTTGTTCGCCAGCTCCCTGACCAGCAACCAGATCGTCGGCTTTTTACTCGCCCTTGCGCTTTCCTTTTGGTGTTATTTTGGTTTCGACCTTTTGAGCGGCTTACCGATGTTCGAGTACTCCGCGGGCTTTATTCAATCTCTGGGCATGCAGTCACATTTCCGGTCATTAGGCCGTGGCCTCATCGACAGTCGTGACGTGATCTACTTTTTCAGTCTGACCGGGTTCTTCCTGCTGCTGACGGTACTTAGTTTGGAGCGGCGGAAGTGGTGAGGAGCTAGTGCGTCAAGATTGAAGTTGGTGCTAGTTAGAACGCAGGCAGCGTGGTGCTGGACGACTAACTGAAAGCCGATCATAGCCATAGCTACGTGAGGTTTTCAGTTGGGAAGTACAGCGCCGCGATGGCAAGTTAAATGGATGAATAT
>JBLHRW010000271.1:0-7015 GCA_047626445.1 Neolewinella sp. | reverse complement strand
ATTTTGCCGCCTGGCGAGACGCTTACACCGGAGCTTAGCCGTAGCTAAGTGAGGAGGTAAGCAACGCTGCCAAGCGGTAAAAGGCATCGCGGATAAGTGGTAAGAACTTAGATTACACTGTACTAGGTCTATTTTTTGATCGGTTACACCAAGTGTAGGCTAGGCTTCTCTGTTCTTTCAACCCTTCTTTGCACCAGCGGCCTCGCCTACTCCCTATAAGAAGCATACCTCGCCGACATATCGCAGAAATTATGCTTTGGACTTTTACAGAAAGGCTACTTTAGCCGATGATTTAAATATTCTAGGTACCTTGACAACGCATTACACTTTTTTCAGACCTACTTTTTACGCGACTTTCATCATGCTACGTAACTTCTTTCTCTTTGCTTTCCTACTGGCAAGTACCACCACTTTTTTTGCACAAGCAGCCTTTAATACCACTTTTAGAGACAGCCTGACTTTTCCTTCCGGCCTGAACGACGTCTGGGGCTACGTAGCACCCGATGGCACGGAGTACGCTCTGGTTGGCCGCAACGACGGCCTCTCCGTCGTGAGCCTCGCTGATCCGGACGATATTGTAGAGGTCGCCTTTGTGGGCGGCGCCAATTCCACCTGGCGCGATATTAAGACTTTTGGCACCTACGCCTACATTGTAGCCGATGAAGGAACTGATGGCATTCTTGCCATTGATCTTTCCAATCTGCCAACTTCCGTTAGTAGTGAGTTCTTTACCTCCGGTACCATCCCCGGGGCGAACCTGGGCAGAGCACACAACATTTACATCGATGAGCCTACCGGCCTGGCTTACGTGGCGGGTGCTAACATCAACAGTGGCGGAATGGTCATTTATGATGTGGCGACTACTCCGGGCACGCCAATTTTCGAGGCCTTTGCTCCGAGTGTTTACGCACACGATGTATACGTTGCCAACGGAGTTATGTATGCCAGTGAAATCTTTGTTGGCAACCTCACCTTATACGATGTGAGTGACCCGATGAACATTCAACAGATGGGGACCCAGGCAACTCCGCGAACCTTTACCCACAATGCTTGGACACCGGCTACCGGCGACTATGTTTATACCACCGATGAACGCGGCGACGCTTCCACGGCTGCTTACGATATTTCCGATCCGTTAGATATACAACTGCTCGATGAGTTTCGCCCCCGGCGGAGCCTCGGCCGTGGTACCATCCCGCACAACGTTCACGTCCTGAATGATTACCTCGTCATCAGTCATTATACCGATGGGGTGGAGATCGTCGATGCTTCCGTACCCGATATTCTGGTGGAAGTAGCTTACTACGATCACTGGTACGGCGGAGACGGAGGCTTCTCCGGTTCCTGGGGAGCATATCCCTTCTTGCCTTCAGGGCTGGTATTGTCTTCAGACATTGATAACGGTCTGTTTGTCATCGACGTTAATTACCAAAGAGCAGCCCGACTGAGAGGAATCGTTACGGATGCAGTGACGGCAAATGTCCTTAACAATGCTACCGTCACCATTACCAGCGCTGAGGGCGTGACGACAACCACCGACGCACTGGGCGCCTACAAGATGGGACTGGTTACTGCCGGCGACTACACCGTGACCTATTCTCTTCCTGGTTACATTACCAAGACCTTTACCATTAATTTCTCGAATGGCGTCGAGCAGATGATGGACGTAGCGCTGGAACCTAAAGCATCTACGACCATTTCCGGAGGTGTTACCTCTACCGCAACTAACGCGGGTATTCCAAACGCTGAAGTAAATTTAGTAGGAGAAGATGGCACCTTTACTGCCATCACCGACGGTAGTGGCAACATTACCATTAGTAATATCTTCACGGGCGATTATGTCGCTTTCGTTGGGAAGTGGGGCTTTGAAAATAGCGCCGTTGACGTGACGGTTACGGAAAGTGGCACCATCAACCTGCAAATGACGCCTGGCTACCTCGACGGTTTTGCCATTGATCAGGGCTGGACGGTTACCAGCAATGCTGGCTCCGGAGACTGGGTGAGAGAGGTGCCCAATGGTACTTTCTACCAAGGGGCAACTTCCAATCCCGATCAGGACGTAGACGGAGGAACCGACCTTGGTAATATAGCCTACGTAACGGGAAACAGCGCTGCCGGATCCGCAGGTACCGATGATGTGGACAACGGGAATACCACTTTGCTTTCTCCTGCTTTCGACCCTGCCTTCTTTGGGGTTTTGAACGACGTGCAAATCAACTTCTCCTACTGGTTCTTCAACGCTGGGGGTAGTAGTTTGGCCAACGATAGCCTGGAAATTTTTCTAGACAATGGTAGTGAGCGGGAAGTCGTGCGGATGTTCTACTCGAACGCCCAAGACTCAAATACACCTACAAGCACCTGGGTGCCAGCAAGCGTGAGCCTCAGTGAGCTCACCATTCCACTGACGGCTACCATGAGTTTCGGCGCCATCATCAGTGATGTGGGGAATGGCCACCTGGTGGAAGGTGGCATCGATGATTTCAGTATCGTGCAGGGTAATTCCCTGCCGGTTGACCTGGTTGAATTTACGGCCACCCGACTTGGGAAACAGTCCGCCAGGTTATCCTGGACAACGGCAACGGAAGTCGGAAGCGACTATTTTGACGTAGAGCGCAGCACCGACGGCGTTGAGTTCTCCGCCATTGGCCGCCTAGCGGCTGCTGGCAACAGCGAACACGTAGAGGAGTACCGGTTTGACGACGAGAGGGGCCTTGCCGGCCGCAATTTCTACCGCCTCCGGCAAGTAGATCTTGATGGGCAAACTACTTTCAGCGAAGTTCGCCTCGTTACCCTCGAAGGAGCATCAGAGAAGGTACTGGCCTGGCCTAACCCCGCGGAAGAATTCCTGAAGCTGTCTTCTTCTTTCTCCGGACCGATCATCATCTACCGCCAGAACGGCGCGCTGGTTGGGCAACAGCAGTTGGCCACTGGGCAAGCAATTGATGTTAGTCAGTTACCTGCCGGTTACTACCTCCTACGGGCGGGAGAGGAAGTGATTCCTTTTGTGAAGCGGTAGAAACTGGGTTTTACTACGCATGTTCAATGTTGCCAGTTAACTTCGTTCCTCTTTAAAGCACAAATAGTTTACTTGCAAGTAAGCTATTTGTGCTTTAAAGAGGTTTTCCTTTGCATGAAGGCTATATTTCCAAAATCTGGTAACCCGGCAACAGTGCTACTAAGTCAGATGCACAATACCCTCGTGCTCGAAGTCGAAGATTACCTAAAAGTAAAAGGTATTTCAAGAACACAGTTTGCTGAAAAGCTGGGCGTAAGTAAAAGCTACCTTTCGCAGTTGTTGAACGCAAAAGGGGGAGATCATAAATTGTCCCGGTTGGTGTCGATTGCCTTAGGGACGCCGTAAGTTATTTGTACGGCGTTCCTTAGCGATTGGTAAGCATCCCCATTTCATGCTGGTCGAGCCACCAGTGCGACCTTATCGCCTGCCCGATAGGGAGTTAATGGCCGTTGCAGATAAAGAAGACAAGTATGGCACAGCAGTTTTCGCAAGAGTTGTCGACTTGGAGAAACTGAGCGAAATACTTGTTTTTAAGCAGGTACTACAACTACAAGAAGCTATTGATGAATACCAGCCAATTTCCGATGTTAGGCAAGCACAAATATTGCAAAAAATCAGACTGGCCTGGAATTACCACTCCAATGCCATTGAAGGCAATGAGCTGACTTATGGGGAGACGGGTTCCCTGATACTAAATGGGCTCACTGCAAAAGGTAAGCCATTAAAGGATCATCTTGAGGTAGAGGGCCACCACCGTGCCATAGATTTTATGCTAGGTATGATCAAGGGCCAACGTGGACTGACCCAGAATGACATTCGTCAGCTACATCAACTGCTGCTAAAGGAATCATATCAGCAACCTAGTTACGGCCGGGATGGAGAAGTGGTGTTCCGGTTGATTCGGGTAGGGGAATACAAGCGGCAACCCAATCATGTACGCAAGGCTGATGGTTCTACCCATGCATATGCTGAGCCAGGGGAGGTTCCCGTGAGGATGGGAGATTTGTTGGTGTGGTACGAAAAGGTCAAAGATGATGCACGCTACCATCCATTATTGGTGGCCGCTGTTTTTCACCATGAGTTCGTCGCTATACATCCTTTTGATGACGGAAATGGGCGTATGGGGCGAATCCTGATGAACTTCATCCTGATGCGGGCTGGATATCCACCCGCTGTAATCCCAATCAAGCTTCGTAAGAAGTACTACCGGGCACTGAGTGAAGCCGATATCGGAAATTTTGAACCCCTGGTGGAGCACCTGGGAGAAATTTTGTTGGAAAGCCTGCAGATTCAATTAGCAGGCGCTTCTGGCGGTAAAATTGAACCTTACAAGTGGGAAGAATAGTTGGGGTGTATCAAATGGAACTGGTAAGCGCTTGGTTGAGGGTGTCCCCACCCGAATAGCTTGATCCGTGATAACTTTGGGTGGGGAGACCTTCCCCCGAAGTTTCGAGTAACCTTTACCTTCAATGTTCCGTGTGGTAAATATTTTGAGCTACCAAATTCCTGCGTTTTTATCCTGATCCAATGCGCGACAACCAAAATTTTATCTGCCGAAGATGTGGCGAACCACATCAATTGGAAACGGTAATGGAGTTTCCTTTGCCCGACGATATCTCCGACATTACCAGTGGCAGGAAATCGGGCGAACTCAAAACACTGTACAAGCAGGGCTATCTAATTGACGGTACGTACATCCTGACTAAGTGCGCGCTTCACATTAATATTATCGACTTACCAGATGAACTGGAGTTGCAAACCTGGGTGAGGATTGAGCAGGAAGAAGCAAGGCGTGCTATTCAGAAGGGTAGGGAAGACGAGGAAATAGTTATGACGGGTAAATTGGTCTATCCGATTCCGTTCTATAGCATGTCGGATTACCCAGTGGTTAAAGTAGACCTGGCCTCAGAGGCGGTTTATCCTATCGGAAAACTGATTCTTTCGAGTGAGGCCTTTCGGCGAGACTGGCATGATGGCATTACTACCGCCCATTTGCAGGAGATTCTTTCGGATTTACATCACGTTTAAAACTGTCCATCACCTTTTCCAGCTTCTCCCGGATCCGATCATTCCCCAGGTTGCCGAGGCTGCCCAGGTGGGTGTGGCTCAGTTCGGTGGGCGGCACGAAGGTGCCGGCTTCAATATCGCGGCCAACCTGGGTGTAGGCATCGCGGAAGGGGACGCCTTCTAGTACCAGGTTATTGACGGCTTCCACACTGTAGAGGTAGATGTAGCGCGGGTCAGTAGGGAGTTCCTGGGCGAGGACGCTGGTGCGGGGGAGGGCATAAAGAGCAATGGCCAATCCGTCCTCCAGCTGATCCAAAGCTGGGAAGATGGCTTCCTTCAGGAGTTGGTAGTCGCGGTGATAGCCGGAGGGTAGGTTGGCGGTCAACTGGCTCATCTGTGCCGGCAGTGATTGCAGCAGGTTACACCGGCCCCGGAGCAATTCGAATACGTCCGGGTTTTTCTTGTGTGGCATGATGCTGGAGCCGGTCGTTAGCTCTGGGGGCAACTGCAGGAAGCCGAAGTTCTGGCTACTGTACAGGCATACGTCCATCGCCATTTTACCAACGGTTTGGGCGAGGCCCGCAATGGCAAAGGCGACCAGTAATTCTGTCTTTCCCCGGCCCATCTGGGCGGCAACGACGTTGACAACGGGGGAGTCAAAGCCGAGCAGCTCCGTGGTGCGGTCCCGGTTCAGCGGGAAGCTGGAACCGTAGCCGGCGGCGGAGCCGAGGGGGTTCTGGTTCACGACATCGTATACGCCTTTCCACATCCGGAGGTCATCGATCAATGCTTCGCCGTAGGCCCCGAACCAGAGCCCGAAACTGGAAACCATCGCAATTTGTAGGTGGGTGTACCCGGGGATCAGCTTGTCCTTGTGTTCTTCGCTCAGGTCGGTCAGCGTCCGGCTAAGTTCGGCGGTTTGGGCAACGATGCCTTCGATCCGGTGGCGGAAGTACAAACGTAAATCCACCAGTACCTGATCATTCCGGCTTCTTCCGGAGTGGATTTTTTTACCATCGTCGCCCAGGGCACGGGTCAGCAGCAACTCCACCTGGCTGTGTACGTCCTCTACGCCGTCTTCGATGACAAAGTCTCCGGCCAGGGCTACCGCATGCAGCTCCTCCAACTTTTCCTTGCACCTGCGCGCCGCGCCCGCATCTAGCAAGCCCACTTCGGAAAGCATCTGGACGTGCGCCAGGGACCCCTGAATGTCGAAAGGTGCCAGCTCAAGATCGAGCTCTCGATCGCGACCGACGGTAAAATCAGCAATTCGTTGATCGAGGTCGTAGTCTTTTTCCCAGAGTTTGGTTGGCATCACGTTGGAGGTTGTGGGTTACGGGTTGGAGGTTGCAAGTTGCAGGTTGCAGGTTGCAAGTTGCAGGTTGCCCCAAATCCGTGAATTGGTTTCGTTCCGGCAAAGATCAACCAGTAGTGCGAAAATCCCAACCTAAAGGCGGGAAGAAATAATTATTCTACGAAAGCAGGGTTAAATCAAAGATAAAACCAGGTAGTACATTTTCTCCGCCAATTTCGCGATCCAGCGGTGTCACTAGTTCCACTGAACGATCTTCTCGGTAAATCCAGAGTCGATCAGAGGCTACGTCAATAAGTCAAGCGAGTTTGACGCCATTCTTGATCCAGACATTGCGCATTTTATCTTCGACATCTTTTGAGCGATCCGTTGGAGATACAACTTGAACAATAAACTCGGGGACGATGGGCGCAAAATGGCGTAGGTCCTCATCAGTAAATCCTTCGAGCTGCTCTGTCGAAACATAGCAGGCATCCGGCGACTTAACTGAAGAATCGGGTAAGCGGAACCCTGTACTACTGCTATATGTTTTACCGCCATTTTTGCGAGCGTATAGACCTAGTGGTCTGTCAATATTGAATTTGTGGGTAAGGTGCTGATGAATTTTGGTGTTGAATGAGGCGAAGGATTCCTTGCATAGCCGTAGCTACGGAAGGAGTTCTTCAACGAAATTCAGCACC
>JBLHRW010000270.1:0-7015 GCA_047626445.1 Neolewinella sp. | reverse complement strand
TGGATCAGCTCTGCCGTCGGTTTCTTCTCCATGATTTTGATCGTGCCGCCTTCACGGACGATGTCCAACTGACGCAGCTCCGGGTGATCTACCCCATTTACTATAAGTACGTGATTGATGGCAATCGTATTAGTACCACCGGTAGAAATATGAACCCCACTCAAATCGCCGAAAACGAAAATTTCACTGGCGTTTTTTAAGGGTATTTCCTGTCGCCCACCTTGGGAAAAGACAAGCATTGGGCTGGCCACCAGAAGGAGGCTAAAGAGGAACTTCATGTTGAAAAATTTTCAGTTTGTGCGTTGAAGGTTGCAAGAGTTGCAGGTTACAAGTCGCAGGTTGCGGGTAGTAGAGGACACCGGAGATTTCATTACCTGCGTCCTGTAACTCGCAACCTGCAACCTGTAACTTGAACGTTACTCCAGTTCCCGGAGGTAAATGTTCTTGTAAGTCGCGTTCAGAGAAACGAGTTTACCACCGCCGTTGATGGTCCCCGTCAGTCCGCCCCCACTGGAGCCATGCTTACAGTCATCATGACAGTGATCGTGATCGTGGTCGTGGTCGTGGTCGTCAGGTTTGAATGTTTCCTTCATGTTCGCCTTCATGTCGATATCGAAGTCGGTGTACATACTGCCATAGCTGGTGTTGAGGCGCAGATTGGCGGCCGTATTTCTGGGCAGAGTCAGGTCAACGTTGCCATAAGTGGAGTGTAGGCGCAAGTCTTTGGTAGGGGGCCCGGAAGAGAACGCTGCTTCGATGCCACCGTAGATGGTATTGATGGCCAGAGGGCCGTAGGTATTCGACAGTTTCACCATATGGTAGTGCATACTCACGTCAAGCTCGCCCTTAAAGTTTTTCACTTCCAGGTCACCGCCACGGTAGGTAGACTGAACGACCTTAACGACCGAGCTATTCGGGACAAAAACCATGATGGTACCGTTTCCTTTACCTACCTGATCAATCACGACCTTGTCGTCAAAGCCCTGAGAGGAGAGGCCGAAGCCCGTATTGTCCGATTTGCCACTAGCGCTAACCTTACGCATCCCTTTGGCGCGGTCGTCTTCACGAGCGTCACCGCCTTCACGCGTTATTTTCACGTCCTTTTCGTCATGTCCGATGATCACCAGGCGGTCAATCTCCCGAAATTCAATCGTTTTATTACCAACCGAGATGCGGTGCTCAGCCTGAGCGAAAAGGAAGAAGGAGGAGGAAGAGAAGAGGAGGAGGAAGAGTATGTTTTTCATTTTGGTTTTTTTATCAGGTTATCGAGTTGTCGGGGTTGACGGGATGCCTGGACAACTTGCCTATATTAATTTGAAGCTGGCCATTTCCGCCGCATCCCGTACCAATTGGGGTAAGGTTTCGGTATCGATGATGTCTTCGAGGTATGGGAGGATACGTTTTTCATTGGCCCGGACGAGGGTTTCGATCAGCTCGAAGCGAACTACGTCGGGTGGGGTTTCGCTCATGGCGGCGAGGAGTTCCTCGCGCACTTCGGGGTTATTAGAGAATCTGCGGAGGGCTTCGAGCGCCGCTAGGCGCACGTTCGCATTTTCGTCGTTGCGGAGCATGTAGCCCAGTCGTTGGGTTGTTTCGGAGTCCGCAGTTTCCAGTTCAAAAGTTACGGTGGTGGCGCGGATGCGTTCCGAGGTAAGCTCGTTCTCCATCAGGTTAAGCATCAGGGCCCGGGTAGCCGCCAACTCTTCGTTGATGTCCTCACTACCGCCAGCAACCGAGATTCGGCCGGCGGCAAAGATCAGTAGGATCGCGGCAGCGATGCCGGCAAGCTTCATCAGCGGACGCTGGTAGAAAGGCAAGCGACGAACTGTCGCGATAGATACCATCGAGCTAGCTTCCGCCCGGTCTTCGTTGATCTCGGCTGCCCCGTTATCTCTCACGGCAACTGCAAGCATCTGCTCAAAGCGCATATCCGCCGCTGCGGAAGGTACTGGCTCGGGGGCCAGGGCGATCGTTTCCATCAACGACTCCAGTTCCTCCAGCTCCCCGGCCAGAGTGGGCTCTTCGGCGAGCGCCTGGTAGACCAGGGCACGATCATCGGCGGGGAGCTCCCCGGCCAGATAATGCACCAGCATGTCTTCGGTTATCGGTTTCATTATTGATTCAGTTTGGTGTAGTTAACGCGCAGTTGTTTGGTTGCGCGATGGATCCGCACTTTAACGTTGGCTTCGGAGATGCCCAGAACTTCTCCGATTTCGGCGTACTTCAGGCCGCGCTTCCAGGCCAGGTCCACCACTTCGCGGTAGGTATCGGGCAGGGCAGCCAGGGCGGCTTTCGACTGGTTGCCGGTTTCCCGGCGTTCCCACTCGCATTCGACGGAAGGCGTGAGTAAAGGCAGGCTGCCAATGTCCACGCCGTTTTTAATCGGCAGGCGGCTTTCGCGCTTCAGCCCGTCGCGCATGGCATTACGAGCAATGGTGAAAAGCCAGCTGCGGAAAGTGCTACCCTCCCGGAAAGAATTCCGGTACTTGATCACCCGTTCGAAGGTCGTCTGGAGCAAATCTTCGGCCGTGGCGGGTGCGTTCACCCGCTTGAGCAGGAAGCCATAGATCGGCCGGCGATAGCGCTGGTACAGCTCAGCGAGCTGTTGCAGGTCGCCGTTCGCCACGTCCTTCATAATGTCTTCGTCAGTACGCATGTCTGTGGGGTTCGCAAAGAATTACCCGGCTTGCTGGAGATGGTTACACTTGAAGGTAAAGTTTTTTTTAAGTGCTTTTTCAGGGCGCGGTCGCAGGTACAAGGTAAAGACGGAAGGAGCAAGGCTTGACAACCCTCACAAACCGTTAGCAGGTGCCTGCTTCACCGCCCCCTCTTTTTATTTATTGAAAGAAAATTCGTCCTACCGGGTAACCTTTTACCCCATTGTCAAATAAATGAGCCTAAAACAGGAATAAAAGGGATCGTCAAATTAGTCTTCCCTTCATAAACATCTATCCACCCTAAGGCCCCCTTCCCGTTTCTTTTCATCCTAAAACATCCATATCATGAAGTTCATACTTTTTTCCATCTTTTTCTTTTTTATTACCATCAGCCTTTTTGCCCAAACCATTACCTACGTCGGCACTCAAATGGAAACGAAGATGATGACCGCCACTGAAACAAGAACTACTACTGCAGCTATCGTTGCGGCCCATAACGAATTGGCGTTCGTCCAAATCAGTGGTTACCTAAAAGACAATCTAGCATACCCCGTTGAGATGACCAGGTATGCCTTTGATGGCAACGTTACAGCTGCTGTCATCTTCTCTGCCGAAGGGAAAGTAGCCCAGGTCATGATTGCCAAAACAGACCTGCCCGAAGCCTTTCAGCAGGAGTTAACGAAGACACTTTTCTCCCTGAAAAAACTACGCTTTAAGGGACGTGCCTATATGGGCAATAGCATCGTGTATGTTCCCGTACACTTTTCCCTGTAGCGTATTCCCACTACCACCGCTGATCCCTAAAAGACTACGCCTTTGCTGTCCAGGTACTTCCACCAAGAGTACCCGTGCCAGCAAAGGCGTTTTGTTTTTGCCCGAAGGTCTGCCCTCACCTGCCTGCTTCTTCTAACTTTTATTGCACCTGCGGCCGCGCATCATAGCCACGCTACGCGCTTGGTAGACTGATAGTGGATAGATTGCAAGGCCGTCTATCAATCTATTGAGGGCTAAGCCCTTTACCACCTCCATATTAAGCGCTCCAACACCTCGGTTTTACTAGCCACTAGGGGCCAGCCCCCAGGATATCCCACCCTAGGGCCCATTTACCTGCCTGCCTGTGCCCCCGTTCTTTGCACGATCAACACAGTAATAAAACCCCTAACCATGAAATCCCTTATTCTTTCCACCTGGTTCTTTTAGTAGGCATCACCTCCATTGCTAAAGCGGGCCTGCCAGAAGCGTTCCACCTTGAATTGAAAATCATTATCCTTGCCTTCGAAAAGCAGGAGTTAAAGGACAGTACCTACCTGGGCGATAAAGTACTTTACGTGCCCGTTCGTTTCTCGCTATAGGTTTGGCCCGCATGGCCAAGCGAAAAAATCATTAAGAAATTATTCCCCTGCTACTTAACTTGAGCCAATGTTAAAAGAAATCCTGCCGCCCCTGCTGCCCCTGCTGCTTGTCACAAGTTCTCTACTTACGGCACAAGCCGTCCGTATCTCGACGATACCCACCAGCGTAGAACAGGTAATGGCCTGGGAAAACCCCAGCCCTACAGAAATAGATACCATTCTGAATCTGTGCTTCAAGTATGTTTTCGCTAACGCTGACACTTGCTTACTACTTGCCGAAAGGGCCGTAGCGCTGAGTGAGCGAATGTACCCGGGAGATGCCATCCATGCCCAGTCCCTTCTCTACTTGGGAGACGCGCATCGTTCGCGAAGTGAATGGGAAGCATCAGAAAAGGCATTACTTGCGGGAAAGGATCTTTTTGACCAGCTTGGTCTCGAAGGCCGCGGCGCCGCAGCCGAACTCAAGCTCGGCGCACTAAAGACGAAGGTTGAGCAGTATGAAGTAGCACTGGATTACCTCTTCAGTGCCCTGGCGACCTGGGAAAGGCTAAAAGACAGCACTAACCTTTTTAAGCCCTGGTTCGAAATTTCCGATATTTTTCATATTCTAAAGCAGCCGCAGAAAGCCCTGGAATACAATGATAAAGTACTAGAATGGGGGCGATCCAATAACTTCCCTGTCATGACGATGTACGCGCTGAACAACCAGGGAATAGTGCAGGCTGAAATCGCCAATGATTTCAAGATCGCAACAGATACGACTTCAGGTAACCCAGAGGCCTTGCTTGACAGTATGGGCAAGTACCGGGCACTAGCTTTAGCGAGCCTCAGTGAAGCGTTACCTAGCTATCGAAAGCGCGGTGGCAGGCGGGGCCAGGCGGAATTATTGAATATTCTCGCTGATCTTAAGGCAGATATGGGCGCGTACGACGAAGCCCTGGACATGGCCGTGGTGGTCGCCTAACTATCATAAAAAATAAACGCCCCTGAGATCAGACTCGGAAATACCGTCAACCTGGCTAAAATATACCGGCTGACCGGCCGGCCGGAACGCGCCATCATTGAAGGTAAAAAGGGCCTTGTAAATCCCGTGGCCAACAAACGGGCCTTGCTGCTCAATAGCCTCCACAACGAATTATACCTATCGTACAAAGCGAAAGGAAGCTATAGCCAGGCACTGGAATACTATGAGCTGGTGATGGACTTTCGCAAAAAAAACGAAGCGTCAGAACGTAATCAGATAATCGGTAATGTAGAAGCAAAATACCAGACCGCTCGCAAGGAAAAACAGATTCTCGAACTCAACGTGGCCAATGCGGCCATCAAACAAAAAAGTAATTTATATATGCTTTCCGCTGTCCTACTCACCTTGTTCGGCTTTCTTGGTTTTCAGTTGACCCGCGTCCAGCGAGAGCGTAACCAGAAAGCGGCCTTTACCTCAGCCCTGATCGATGCCCAGGAAGAGGAACGTAAACGGATTGCCCGTGACCTGCACGACGGTATCGGCCAATCACTACTCGTAATTAAACAACAACTGGAAATCAATCAGGCCTCCACCCTGGCCAACCGGCAACTGATCTCCGACACCCTGGAGGAAGTTCGCACCATCTCACGTGATCTCCACCCCGTGCTGCTAGAGAAATTTGGCATTACTACCACGGTTAAAGACATCGTTTCCCGTGTATCTGATATTGCACCAAGCTTGTTCGTCTCTTCCGAGATTTCGGATATTGACGGAGTCCTCTTGCCAAAAGCAGAGGTGCAGGTCTTCCGGGTCGTTCAGGAAGCGCTGAGCAACGTCGTCAAACATGCCGGAGCCACGGCCGCAAAAGTATCCGTTGTTCAGCATCCGAAAAATGTAGAGGTAATTATCCGGGACAACGGAAACGGTTTTGATTATGAACTGGCCGTTGCCCGCTCCAAGAGCCTGGGTCTGCGAACGATGAATGAGCGCATTTCCTCCGTAGGGGGTAAATTCACGATAAAAAGTGGTTTAGGCGAAGGCACGATTATCCGTTTAACCCTCCCTCTGAAAGCATAACACCAACCAGATACGCCCATGCCTATTTCCGTATTCAACGCCGACGATCACCCTATCATCCGTAAAGGAATCACGAACCTGATTTCAGAAGCACCAGACCTGCATTGGGTAGGCAGTGCTAAAGACGGTCAGGAAGCCTTGGTAAAAATCCGCCAGCTCCGTCCGGATGTAGCCGTCCTTGATGTAGAGATGCCACACCTGACGGGCCTCGAAGTGGCCACTAAACTTATTGAAGAAGGTGTCCCCACCAATTTCATTCTGCTCACCTTATTCAAGGAGGAGAACTTATTACGCGGAGCCATCGCTGCCGGAGTTAAGGGCTACCTGCTGAAAGAAAGCAGTGAGCAAGAGATTGTGGCCGGCATTCGGTCCGCCGCCCTAGGCCGCGTCTACGTCAATGCCGGCCTCACCCATATGCTGTTCGGTCAGGCGGAGGAAAAAGACAATCCGTTAGATCAACTCTCCGATCATGAGCGCAACATCCTGAAGCTTATCTCCCGCGAGAAAACCACGGCCGAAATCGCCAACATGCTTTTCCTCAGCCCGAAGACCATCGCCAATCACCGCAATAATATCAGTAAAAAGCTGGGCCTGAGTGGGGAGCAAAATGGCTTACTTAAATGGGCCATGTCACGAAAGCAAGAGCTGACGTAAGGACTGTTAGCCTTACTCCTTATCTCGTTTGTAATAAGTCACGATACTTGCCTTGGCCAGGGTGTTATTCCACAAGTAGTAGCCTACAATGGCAGGGTTGGTATTTTGATCCAAACCGAGTTTATCTGTTTTGAGCGCGTGTACCGAGATGATGTACTGATGCAAACCATGGTCTTCCGGAGGGCAGGGGCCACCGTAGCCCGGAGCACCATAATTAGTAATGCTTTGTATCGCTCCTTCGGGTGCTAAGTTAAGTGTCAAGTTACCAGCACCCGCCACTAATTCATTGGTAGTTTCCGGGAGATCAAAAA
>JBLHRW010000269.1:0-7082 GCA_047626445.1 Neolewinella sp. | reverse complement strand
AAGTGAACTGCTGCCGCATACGGCCGGCATCGTTGACGAGCTGTGTTTCGTTAAATCTATGTACACGGAACAGATTAACCACGATCCGGCGATCACCTTTTTTCATACTGGCCACCAGCTCCCTGGTCGGCCAAGTATTGGCTCCTGGATGAGTTACGGCCTCGGATCCTTGAATAATAACCTACCGACTTTTGTCGTCCTGCAATCAAAAAATTCTGGCGGACAGCCGCTCTATTCCCGCTTGTGGGGCAACGGTTTCCTACCGGCCGAGCACCAGGGCGTGCAGTTCACTTCGGGCAAGGACCCGGTGTTGTACCTGAACGATCCGGAAGGCTATGACGGCAAGGATAGGAACCGAATGCTGGGCTACCTCAAGGAGCTGAATGGCGTGCAGAAGTCCGCCTACGGCGATCCGGCAATCGATGCCCGGATCGCACAGTACGAAATGGCTTACCGGATGCAGAGTTCCGTCCCAGAAATGGCGGACATGAGCGACGAGCCCGATTCTGTTTTCGAGATGTATGGCAAGGACAGCCGCGACCCCGGCACCTTTGCCGCCAACTGCCTGCTGGCGCGAAAGCTGCTAGAGAAAGACGTCCGTTACGTGGCCCTTTATCACCGGGGCTGGGACCAGCATGTTTACCTGCCGGGTGGCATCAAGAATCAATGTAAGGCTACGGACCAGGGCTCCGCTGCCTTGGTCAAGGACCTTAAACAACGCGGCTTGCTGGAGGACACGCTCGTGATCTGGGGCGGGGAGTTCGGTCGCACCGTGTACTCCCAGGGAAAACTCACGAAAACGAACTATGGCCGGGACCACCATCCCCGCTGCTTCACGATGTGGATGGCTGGCGGAGGGGTAAAGCCTGGCTTCACCTACGGGGAGACCGATGACCTGAGCTACAACATCGTCAAAGACCCCGTTCACGTACACGATTTTCATGCGACCATCATGCACCTCTTCGGGGTGGATCATGAACGGCTTACCTTCAAGCACCAGGGGCGCCGCTATCGTTTGACGGATGTGCATGGGCAGGTGGTAAAAGACCTGTTGGCTTAACTATACGGAACACCCTAGTGGTCTGTCAATATTGAATTTGTGGGTAAGGTGCTGATGAATTTTGGTGTTGAATGAGGCGAAGGATTCCTTGCATAGCCGTAGCTACGGAAGGAGTTCTTCAACGAAATTCAGCACCAAAAGGCATCGCAGATTACCCCAACATTTAATGTTGACAGACCACTAGCATTAAGAAAAGGCCCAAAGAATCAATCAACAAAAATGGCTACCGTCGTTACGCCGGAATTAAACGGAGCTAAATAAACAGCCCCCCAAAACTATGCAACATGAATGGCTAAGACTACACCCTTTTGACAACCTGGTAGTGGCCCTCAGAGATTTGCCCGCCGGGCAGGTGATCGACCCTACAGGGAAGTCCCTGCGGCTGGTCGAAGACATTAAGGCGAAACACAAGTAATCGATCCGCTGCGGAAAGGGGAGGAGGTCCAGCCGGCAAAGGTGTTTCCCAACGTTGACGGCATCAAGTTTTTGACCCACGACGGTGGCTGCGGCGGCATCCGGCAGGATGCAGAAGTGCTTTGCGAACTGCTGGCCGGTTACATTAGTCATCCCAACGTTGCTGGGGCAACGTTGCTCAGTCTCGGCTGTCAGCATGCACAAATATCCTTGCTGCGGTCAGCCTTGGAAAAGCGTGGTGCTGCCGGTGATAAAACCGTTTATTACCTCGAACAGCAGGCGAGTAAAAGCGAGCGTACGTTCGTCGCCCAGGCGGTAAAAGCAACCTTCGCCGGGCTCATGAAAGCCAATCTTTGCACCCGCGCGCCGTCGCCCTTATCTGCCCTCACCCTCGAAGAACGAGGCGAAGCGCTCCTGGAATTATTAATCGACGTAGCTTCGGGCACCATCCAAACCGCCGCCCAGCGCTTGGGGCAGGATGATTTTATCCCCTGGAAACGAGGGGTTTCCCTTTAAATAGAATTAATGCTGAATCCTCAGGATTTTGACCGTCCGCACCGCCCCTTACGCATCCTCCAATTCGGAGGCGGCAACTTTTTGCGTGCCTTCGTGGACTGGATGATTGACGTGCTCAATGAGCAAACGGATTTCAATGGTGGCGTGGTGATTGTGAAGCCGACCAGCCGTGGGGACTACACGGAATTACGTGCACAGAAAGGTCTGTTTACCGTGGCCCTTGATGGCATCCGGCAAGGAGAGCTCATTGCGGAACGGCGGGTGGTGACTTGCGTGCAGGAGGTCATCCAGCCTTACCTGGATCGGGCGGCGTATCTGGCCACGGCGGAGCTGCCTGACCTGCGGTTCATCATCTCCAATACGACCGAAGCGGGGATCCGTTTTCGGGAAGAACCTATGCCGACGGAAGGAATGCCGACGGAGTTTCCGGCGAAACTTTGCCTGTGGCTACATCATCGTTTTCAGCATTTCGGAGCAGATGGGCGCGGACGCGGGTGCATAATTTTGCCTGTAGAGCTCATCGAGAATAATGGGGGTGAGCTCCGGGATTGTATCCTCCGGTATGCCCGCCACTGGGGCTTATCAGAAGCTTTTCAGCAATGGACGTTGAAGGAAACCCACTTCTGTAATACGCTCGTTGACCGGATCGTTTCGGGTTATCCGGCCGACCGTGCGGCGGCGATCGCCGCCGAAACTGGCCACGAAGACCCCCTGCTAGTCGCCGGCGAATACTACCACAGTTGGGTCATCGCCGGAGCACCCTTAGCAGCTGAAGAACTGCCTTTTAGTAAGACTGACCTCAATGTTACTTTCACCAATGACCTGGATGCTTACCGG
This sequence comes from Neolewinella sp., assembly GCA_047626445.1. Classification (GTDB taxonomy): domain Bacteria; phylum Bacteroidota; class Bacteroidia; order Chitinophagales; family Saprospiraceae; genus Neolewinella. The sequence goes on along the minus strand of JBLHRW010000269.1, from coordinate 4,255 downwards.
GAGATCAAGGTCCGCATCCTCAACGGTGCCCATACCAGTATTGTACCTACCGGCTACCTGGCCGGCCTGGAGACCGTTGGCGATGTAATGGCCGATGAAAAGATGAACGCCTTTCTCGAAGGTGTCCTGTACCATGAAATCATCCCCTCGTTGGATTATCCGGAAGCCGGGTTAAAAGCCTTCGCTGCCGACGTACTCGATCGTTTCCGCAACCCCAGTATTCATCATAAACTGATGGACATCTCGCTTAACTCCACCAGTAAATTCAGAACGAGACTACTGCCTTCTCTACTCGCCTACCAGGCGAAGCGGGGAACGCTTCCCGCAGGTATTATCCGGGCCTTCGCCGCGCTGATCCGCTTTTACCGTGGTGAACAGAACGGGGAATCCATTGCACTGCGTGATGATGCCGAAAGGATCGCCTTTTTTAAAACGGAGTGGGCCCGGGTGTTATCCGGACAGCAGCCGCTGCGTCAACTGACGAGCAACATCCTTGCCCGGGAGGATTGGTGGGATATCGACCTCAATTTCATACCTGGGCTAACGGACGCACTGACCGAAGCCCTCAAAAATTACCAGGACTAAAACAACTACCATGGACCATCCCCACGGTAGGGGTATAAGTACAGGAATGGGAAACGTTGATGGATACTTTCCAGCAGCGTTTACCCTTTGCAGGGGGTAGGAGAGAAGTGGGGTCCGATGGAGCGGATATTTGAGTTGGGTTAACGGACGGACCGCATGGAAGCGAAGTCCCGTTTACCCAGCCTGAAGGCTGGGTAACAAATAGGCTATCGTCCCCCAACCACCAAACGACTAGCGTTCTTATTCCAATTTAAGCTGTTCAATCTTACCAGTCTGAACCCCACGAATAGCCTCAAAAGTCTCCACCATAACCGCCAGCTTCTCCGGATTAGCTTCGGCGAGATTTGTCTGCTGACCAAGGTCATCCCTGAGGTTGTAGAGTTGGTACTCCATATCGTTCCCTAACTCAATATTTACCTGGGTGCTGATTGCACGCCCGGGGTAGGGGGGTATCATGATCCAGTCGCCCTCTCGCAGGGCTGTACGGGAAGTAGCTTCAATTACCAATTCTTCCCGGCCCTGGTCACTGGTGCCCATAAATGCGGCGAGTAAGTCTTGTCCATCAACGGAGGCAGCAGTTGCTTCCACCAGCGCTGCGATTGAAGAAAGTAGGTCCATCTGGCAAACCAATGCATCAGAAACTTTTGGTTCAATTTTGCCTTCCCAGTAGGTGATAAAAGGCACCCTTGTGCCGGCCTCGAAAAGGCTGTACTTACCTCCGCGCAGCGGCCCGGCAGAAGTATGCTTACCATTCTTTTCCACCGCATCATCGTAGTAGCCGTCATTAAGGACAGGGCCGTTGTCAGAAGTGAGGACAATGAGGGTATTTTCCAGGAGGCCTTCTTCGCGCAGGGTGGCCATGAACTCGCCAATACACCAGTCCGCTTCAACAATTACGTCACCGCGAGGGCCAAGACCAGAAGCGCCTACAAACCGTGGGTGTGGCGTCCGAGGAACGTGCGGTTGTTGCATGGCGTAGTAAAGGAAGAAAGGTTCCTCCTTATGTGCTTTTACGTACCGTTGTGCATAGTCAAGGAAGTGGTCAGCCATGTCCACATCACTCCACTTTGCCTTTTCTCCACCTTTCATAAAACCAATACGTGGAATACCATTGACAATGGTGCTATTGTGACCATGGTGCCATTTCATACTCAACAGCTCCGGGTTGTCTTTACCCGTAGGCTGGCCGGGGTAGTTGTTTTTATAGTCAATCTCGATGGGGTCGTCTTTTTCAAGACCGATAACATGGCCATCTTCGAGGTAAACCGTTGGCACCCGATCCTGGGTAGCTGCCATGATGTAACCGTAGTCGAACCCAACCTCATTCGGGCCTGGGCTTACCCTTTCATTCCAGTTTACGTTCCCCGTACCAAGCCCGAGGTGCCACTTACCGACCACCCCGGTATGGTAGCCTTTGTTTTGCAGCATTTTGGGCACGGTTATTTGGTTCGTATCAATAATCAGCGGTGCCGTTCCGGGAAGGATCTTGGCATCCCGATTCCGCCAGGGATATACACCCGTAAGGAGGGCATATCGACTGGGCGTACAGGTTGCGGACGAAGCATAGCCATTAGTAAATCGTACACCTCCTGCTGCGAGGGCATCTATGTTTGGCGTTTTCAGTTCCGTTGCGCCATAGGCGCCTACATCACCGTAACCAAGATCGTCGAGGTAAATGAAGATGACATTAGGCTTGTCTGCCTGACGAGCTGTTTGACTTTTTGACTCGTTGACTGCGAGACTTTCAGAGGCGGGGCCGCAGGTGCAAAGGAGCAGGAATAATGGAGCAAAGAGGAAATGGGTGTACTTCATTTTTCAACGGATGTGTTTGGTGATCTTGTAAGACTTTGGTTATAGGGTCGGTTCGCTCCTGTTGCAAGGGTTGCAGTTGTTGCCTAAGGCGAGCGAGGGGTTCCCTCGACCCTTCGGATCCTCAGTCACCCCTCGCTACCTTAGACGTCCCTTCGGGACTGGGCGGCAAGGCAAATGGCGGAAGGGTGCTCCAAACGGAGCGTTGCTTCGCTCCTGTAACACTTACAACCCCTGTTATTGCTTATGCGCCAGGTACAGCTTTCGGGACTTCCCGAAACCAATTTCTTCCCCAGCCAGCATGCGCTGGTAAAGCGCAGGCTGTTCTTTTTTGATGTAGGCCAGGATGTCTACCGCTCCTGGGTGGACGGGGTGATAAACATCAGAAACAGGCTTCATCTTCCGGTCGTAGCGTTTGGTGACTTTGCGTAATTGACGCAGCGTGCGTTGGTGGGCATCTTCTCCGGCAAGATTGTGTAGTTCTTCCGGATCGTTTGCCAGATCATAGAGTTCTTCTCCTGGCTTGGTTGGTAGGAAGAAGAAGGCTTGTTCCGGCGTAAGTTGACCGGCATCTCGCAAGGTTCTCATAGAATGCACGGCAGGACGGTAGAACTCGAGGTAAGCCTGTCCGGCATCAAAGGGTATTTCTGGCTTATCGTTGCGGATATACTTCCAACGGCCGGAGGTAAGGGCTCGGGAATCTTCCATCACTTCATCCCAAAGGTCGCGGGCGGCGTACACGTATTTGCGGTTGAACCCCTTGTCAAAAATGGGACTCCCCGTGAGGAAGGCCGGCAGCTCCGCGCCGGCGTAAGCAAGGATGGTCGCCGTAATGTCCGTGGTGCTTATTACCTCACTTTGCACCTGCGGCCGCGCCCCCATATCTCTGGGATCGTAAATAATCAGCGGAATGCGCAGCCCCGGGTCGTGCAAATAGCCCTTGCCACGGACATTACAACGACCGTTATCGCCAATAAAAATCAGGATGGTGTTATCGGCAAGGCCCTTCTCTTCCAATTCCTGGCGGATCATACCTACCTCGCGGTCCATGTATTCAAGTTGGTCCAGGTAGCGGGCCCAATCCTTGCGGACGATCGGATCGTCGGCCATATACGTTGGCAGGGTCACCTTATTGGGGTCATGCCGATCGGGAGATTCCTGGCTAATCCTTTCCCACCAGTCTCCGCGGTGAGTTACGTTAAGCTGTATCTGAGCGAAAAAAGGGCCGTCCTTCGGCAGGAATTCATCATACTTATCGAAGAGTCCAAAAGCAGACTTTCCATCCCAAGGGCCTAGTTTTTCATGTTTGAAATTAACATCAACTTTTCGTCCTCTTCCCATCACGCTGTGGTTGCCCAAAACGGTCGTGTAACCAGCTTCCCTCAAGAGTTGCGTGAAAGGGCGGTAGGGTAGCGACAGTGGCACATCCCGGTTGCTTCTGTGCTGGTGGGTATTCGTTTTGACCTGGTGAGCGCCGATCATCATCGCCGAGCGGCTGGGCGAGCAAATTGGGTTGGTCACAAAGCAGTTCTTGAAGCGAACGCCTTCTGCCGCCATGGCGTCCAGGTTGGGCGTCCGTACATCGGGCATATCGTAGCAGGAGAGGTCGGTACTAATATCCTCCGCCATTAGCCAGATGATGTTCGGTTTATCCTGTGCGTTAAGCTGAAAGCTGAGGAACAAAAGGGCCAGCAATGGAAGTAATTGTGTGTGCATTTATTTTGGACGTTGTACGAAGTAAGTCTGAGTGGAATAACATTTCACTTCAGATGACAGGGTAAAGATACTGCTGTAGGGGCTACTGCCAGGGGGGGGGAGCGTTCATGTGAAGGGTCCTTATCGGCCAGTTTCTGGATTCTTA
>JBLHRW010000268.1:0-7162 GCA_047626445.1 Neolewinella sp. | reverse complement strand
GTCCGCTGCCAGCCGTAGACACCGCCGACGTTGCTAGACACATGACCAGTGTACCGGCGCAGCTGCCCGATGACGTTATTGTACACCTCTTCCAAGTTGTCGAAATCTTCACCGTCTTCAGCCATCCACTCGTTCAACTGCGGTACGATGCGTTTCAGGTTCTTAATGCCGAGGTCAGAGGCAAGGATGGCGTCATCGCTAAGGTCTTCCGTCTGCGCACTCGGGTCAATCCGATCGGAATTACCAAAGCGGAAACGTGGATCATCCGCCTTTTCCTTGATCATCTTATTCAGCATTGGGCGCTCTGCCTGCCAGCTGTCGGCATCGGGCATTGGCTTGTAGCCGTAGGCGATGGCATGGTAATCGTAAGGACCGATCTTGGGGTGCAGGCCGACGCCTTTGTCTTCTGGCTGTGCCACGTAGTTGAAGCGGGCGTAGTCCATAATACTGGGTGCCGTTCCGTTTTCCTGCACGAAGCCGGGGGTACGGAGTTGCTTGACGGTGTAAGCCGAAGAACTGCCCATATTGTGTGGTAGGCCAAGGGTGTGACCTACTTCGTGGGCGGATACGAAGCGGATCAGCTCACCCATTACTTCTTTCTTGAACTGAGGGGTACGGGCCTTCGGGTTCACTGCTGCGGTCTGGATCAAGTACCAGTTGCGCAGTAGGTTCATCACGTTGTGGTACCAAATGATATCGGATTCCAGGATCTCGCCGGTGCGGGGGTCGTGTACGTGTGGGCCCATCGCATTCTGGATGTCGGTGGTCACATAGCGGATCACGCTGTAGCGTACGTCTTCGGGGCTCCAGTCTGGGTCCTCTGCTTTGGTCGGCGCGCGCTTACTCATGATGGCGTTCTTCAGGCCAATAGATTCGAAAACCTTGGCCCAGTCGTCAACGCCCTGCGCGATGTAGGGGGCCCAATCTTCCGGTGTAGCGGGGTCGATGTAGTAAACGATGGGCTTCTTCACATCGACCAATTCGCCGCGTTTCCACGCGGCCATATCAACGGGTTCCAGGCGCCAGCGGGTGATGAAGCGCTGGGCTTCGGCACGCTGGGCATCGGCACTGTAATTGGTCTGGTTGATGCTGAAATAGTTGGCGCGAGGATCAAAGGCGCGAGGGCGCATCGGCTCAGCTGGCAGGAGGATGAAACTCTGGTTCATCTCCACCGACATCGTTCCCGTCACCCGGTTGTCGGGCAGCTTACTGCCGTTGTAGGTGAGCACGTGGCGAACTTCCACGTTGCTGGGGAAGGCCTTGGTAGACATGATCATGCTGCGGGCCTTATCGAGTCCTTTAATGCCAAATTTCTTCCGCTGGGAGTCACCCATGGCACCGATCATCGTCACGTCGGTGGTGAAGAAAGAAGTCACGTCAGCCACAACGGACATACTGTCCTTTCCGTAGGCTTTGATGTCAAATGCGGCAACGATGGGCTCGAAATTATTGTTGCGGACCGACTCGTAGACGGGTTCGTCGGCGTTGGCCACGCTGTTGTAACTGACGCTGCGCAGCAGCAGCTTTTTACCGTGCTTTTGCCAGCGAACGACTTGTTGTGGCCGGCTTTTGGTGCCGGCACCGCCAAAGTTGAGTCCTTTGACGAAGCCTTTGATCCGGCTGACGACCAAAATCTCTTCTTCGAGTAGCGTGTTCGGCAGCTCAAATAGCAGCTTGCCATCCTTACTAATGACGTCGAAAAGGCCTTTCTGGACTTCGGCGTCCTTGAGCAGCTCCTCGTAAGGATCTTTCTTTTCTTTCTTTTCTTTCTTTTCCTCTTCCTTCTCTTCTCCCACAGGAGCGTCGCTTTCCTGTGCAAAGGAAAAGGCAGGGCCGGTGATGAAGGCCAGCAGTAGTAGTAATCGTATCATTTAGCGTGCTTTGATTAGTGAACTGAAGTTAAACAACAGTTGTAGTATTTTATGAGTAATCGCATTTAAGGGGCTTTTGTTGATGGGGGGTGACATTTTTTTTGGCGCGGCCGCAGGTGCAAGGGAGAAGATTAAGGAGCAGGGGCCTGAGGTGATGGCCTGTTTATAAAGCCAATTGCACCCGCTAACCCTAAACTTCAGCCTCCTCACCAGACTCGAACTTTGGCGATAAGCCAAGTAGCGTTGGGTGAAACCTCCAGGCTTCGACTTCCCGGAGGACAGCCGTCGGCAGGCATGCATGACATGCTGCCGCGCTTTGCAATAATGTGCCGGAGCTAACCTGACAAAACATTAGGGCTTAAGCCAAATTTTAACTGAATAAGCCCTTTCCTTTTTGTGAAAACCGGCACGGCTGAAGCCCTACAGATTGGCCCACCTACTACTACTACTACTACTACTACTAGCAGGTCGAATTTTAGGGAGAGAGTTTGCTTCTTAAACCATCATTGCATCCCGCGATCGCGCAAAAAAAACGGGCACATTTCCACGAAGGAAATGTGCCCGTACATTAGCTTAAATACATTTAGCTAAATGCTAGCCTACTGCCCTTCCGAAAGCGGAATGGGGAACTGCGTAAACACGTCATCACCTACTCGATCTAAAGGTAAGAACGTACTGTTGAGCCGGTCGTAGCGGCGCAGGTCGAACATGTGGTGCCCTTCACCCCAGAGGGAGTAGGTGCGCTGGTAGAGCAGCTCGTTGATGAGCGCATCCTCGGTTTCGTCACCAACGTAGTCTCCAATACCCGCCGCGTTGCGGATGATGTTGATGCCGGTCACGCCGTCGGCCAGGCTTCCCGTATTGATCTTGGCTTCCGCCCAGATCAGGATGAGTTCCTCGTTGCGGATGATGTCGATGGGGGAGGTGGCGGTTTCGTACAGGGCGGTTTCGAAGTTGCCCGTCAGGCCATCGAGGGTGTACGGACCGTCCGTCATACGAAACTTACTCAGGCGCGCGTCGCCGGCGGTAGCGTCATCGGTAATACGGGGGTGAACCACGAGCTGATCACCACTCTGTCCCGGTGCCTTGAATAGACCATTGAGAATATCGCCGCTGGCGGTACTGAAGACGTGCTCGGGGCCTACGGTAAGGTCGCCGTCAAGGGCTACGAAACTGGCTTCCACACGGGTGAGTGCATCACCGTAGCGACCAGCGCGGGTCGCCACCCGCGCCGAAAGGGCACGGTTGACTAGGGCGAAGGTCGTCGGCGTATCGAAACCGGCAAAGCCTCCGGAGAGGGAGAAGGTGAACGTAGAGCCGTTGATTTGGCCCAGTCCTTCATCAAATAGGGCTAGTATGGCGTCGTACCCCGCTTCTTTAGTCAGGTAAGGGCCGAGGTTTTCGGGGTCGGCAACGTCGACACGAACACCATTTTCGTTCAGCAGGTCCAGGACCTGGCTAAACATCAGCGCCTTTATCGTATTGGCGAAACCTCGGTAACCATCGGCTTCGGTGGCGGAAACCGCATCCGTATTGTCGAGGGCTTGTAGCAGCACGTTGGCGTTTTTGATCACGCGGTAACGGGTGCCGAAGGGCGCGGTAAGGTAGAAGGTGTTGGCGTCGATGACGGCGTCTTCTTTACCCAATAAATCGGAGGTGTTACGGGGGTCGGCATCGAACCTGTACAGCTCGCGGGCAATGGTGCCCGAAGCAGTTACGTAGGTATCGAAACCATTGCGTAAACGGCCTTCCATGCCCGAAACCAAAAGATTAAGCTCGGTAACCGAAGCGTCATTGAGTACGCTGTTGATGCTCGGTCCGTTGGGATCGATCTGGTCTTCGATCTCGCAGGAAGAGAATACGAGTAACAGCAGAAGTGCCGGTAGCAAGGCACGAATGGCTGGTGAAAATTTCATATTGATTATTTTTTTTACTTTCCGTCAGGTCCCGATCAGGACGAGACGGTAAGGAAGAGTTGATTTAGAAGTTGAGGGCAAGGTGGAAGAAAAATTGCTTGGAAGACGGGAAGGGCGTCACCTCAATGTTGGTGGAAAGGCCGGAACCGCCTTTGGTGGATACCTCGGGGTCGTAAGAGCTATAATCGGTAAGTGTAAGGATGTTGCGGCCAGAGATGCCGACCTTAACTCCGCGAATGAAGTCACCCTTCACCGGAACGTCGTAATAAATGGAGGCTTCGCGCAGGCGGAAGTAAGAACCGTCTTCGATAAAGCTTCCAAGGTCATCATCGGCCCGGGGGGTAGTGCCGCCGATGTCGGAGAGCAGGCGGGTAAGGTTCAGGATATCGCTGCCCTGTCGCCAGTGGAAGAGGCCGCTGATGGTGATGTTCTTGGCGATGGTGAAGTTGTTGCTCCAGCCGAGTTGGAAGTCCGGTTCGGTATCGCCGGTCTGCTCGGGGCCATTTTCGCCGTTGTTCCAAAGACCGGTGATAGGACTGCCCTCATTAATGTAGAAGGAGCCTAAGCCAAGGCCGAACGCTACGCCCGGAGGCACAAAGCTCGGAATGTCTTCGCCGGTGTCACCGTCGGGTATGCCCAGGCGGGTGATTTCGCTGTTGTTAAACCAGAAATTGAGCGTGGTGCTGTAGTTGAACTTCGGAGTCCGCACCGGGTTGAGCCCAAGCTGGAATTCGAAACCGGTGTTCCGCAGGTCAAGGTCGTTACGGATCTCGTTACCAAAACCGGAAGAGGTTGGCAGGGAGCGGTCGTAGAGTAAGTTCGTCACGTCGCGAATGTAGTAAGAGGCGACGATGTTAACCTTATTGTCTGCCAAGCCGATGTCGATACCAAACTCAAGTTCCGTACTGGTTTCGGGTTCCAGATCGCTGTTGCCCTGTGCACCGGTAACGGAGAAGCCGGACTGACCACCAACGCTGACCGGAGACAGCGAAGTGAATAGGCGGCCGAAAGACGCGCTGTTACCCGTCTGACCGTAAGCGATGCGCGGTTTGAGCTGGGTGATGAAATCGTTGCCCCAAAAATCGAACTCCGTCAGGTTTATCGCCAGGGAGGCGCGCGGGAATGCGTAGTACTTATTGGGGTCGCCGTTGAGGCTCGACTTATCGAAGCGAATACCGACCGTACCGATGATCTTGTCCTGGTAGTTGATTTCTTCCTGGGCGAGGAATCCGAACTCTTCGACCGAGCTTAGCGACTGGATGGTAGACTGAGCTCCACCCTGCGTCAGGTTCTGCTGCAGCGGAATCAGCTGGGTCGTCTGGTTGTAGACGAAGTCGTTCTGGAAGTTCAGGTAGGTGATACCTGCCTGGGTCGTGAAGTTGATGCCGCTGTCGGTGTAGTAGTCGTGCACGGCAATCGCACTGTAGTTGAAGTTGAAAACGTTGTTCTTGCCCACGCCCAGGAAACCGTTTTGCAGGCCGCGCTGGCTTTGGAAGGTTTCGGGTACGTATACCTCCGTTTGGTTGAGGAAGAAGTCTACGCCGCCGTTGAGAACGAACTTCAGGTTCTGGTTGTCGGTCTGCAGAGCACTGTACTGAAGGTTAACGCCCTGGAGCACCCGATCGATGTTTTCCGTGTTTCGCGTTTCATCACGGGTCTGGAGGGGATTACCGGCAAAGGACGGGTTGTCCGGGTACACACCGTCCTCATCGGGGAAAAGGTTGTTCCAGTCGCGGGTGAAGGCCAGGGTATAGCCGTAGCTCAGGCCGCCCTCGTTCTCGTTACCGGAGAAGCCCCGGCTGGAGTTGGAGCGAACGTAGTTGGTGTTCGACTGAATTTTTAGCCGGTCGTTGAATTTATGTGAGATGTTCAGGCGGGTGGTCAGGCGCTCGTAACCGGTGCCCTTGATGATGCCCGCCTCGTCGCGGTAACTACCGCTGAGAAAGAAATTGGTTTTCTCGTTACCGCCGCTGATGCGAAGGCGGCTGTCGGAGATGAAGCCTTGCTCACCGTAGATTTCGTCTTCGTAGTCGAAAATTTCGCCGGCGGCTTGGGCGGCTTCGAAACGCGTACGCTCTACAGCGTTGAATTCGTCTTCAACCTGCTGGGGGGTAAAGCTTCTTCTTCCCACTTTTTTGATGATGGTGTTAAAGCCCATGTCCTGGCTGAAATTGATTTCCGTACGGCCCGACGTACCTTTTTTTGTGGTAATGATGATTACCCCGGCATTGGCGCGGGTGCCGTAGATAGCAGCGGCAGAGGCACCTTTCAGTACTTCCATGCTCTCGATGTCGTCCGGGTTAATGTCCGCCAGGCGGTTACTGGCGCCTTCTTCGTTACCACCGTTGGAACCCGAAGCGTTGCTGGATCCGCTGGGGATTTCCACGTTAGAGATGTAAACCCCATCGACGATGATGAGCGGCTGGTTATTGCCCGAAAGGGAGGAAACGCCACGGAGGCGTACAGCGTAGCCGCCGCCGGGGGCACCGGAGGTTTGGGTAATGTTTACGCCGGTCATCTTGCCGTACAGGGCTCCGTCAACCGTTTGCTGGCTGGTGGCTCCGGTCAGTTCCTCGGCACTTACCGTAGAAACGGCGTTGGCCAGGTTAGAACGCTTAATGGAGGAGGCCAGACCGGTAACGACGATCTCGTCGAGGCTGGTGACGTCTTCAGCCATGATTATGAGGAGGTTGCTAGTGGCTCCTGAAACAGGTACGGCCTGGGAGGCGAAGCCAGTGTAGCTGAAAAGCAGTTGTTCGGCCCCAGCGGGGATGTTGACTGAGAAATTACCGTCGAAGTCGGTCACGGTGCCTGAAGTTGTGCCTTTGACCAGTATAGATACGCCGATGAGCGTTTCTTGATTTGAGTCGGTTACCGTACCGCTAACGGTATACTGCGCCATAAGCGCAGCGTGGGCGAATAAGCAAAAAATCAGCAGCAGGCCGATTTTCCCAAAGGAGAAATGCATAAATTATGGTTTACTAGTAAGTTAATACTTTGATCACATGAATAGTAAAAATACTACAGGGTAACGAAACAATCGTTCTTTTTGCGGCCTGAACATGGAATTATTCCTTGTGGGGCCCTGAATCGATGAAATAACGTTGCGTTGTTTGTGTTCTAGTGGTCTGTCAATATTGAAGTTGGTGCTAGTTAGAACGCCGGCAGCGCGGTGCTGGACGACCAGCTGAAAGCCGATCATAGCCGTAGCTACGTGAGGTTTTTAGCTGGGAAGTACAGTGCCGCGATGGTAAGTTATAACTGTACCGAACTTTGATCTTGATGCACTAGCAGCCTGTCGGGGAGAACCGAATCTGAGCCAACGTGAGCCATTTTTGTGGTAGATGACTGGTGAATTCGGGAGTTTAACGGGTT
>JBLHRW010000267.1:0-7176 GCA_047626445.1 Neolewinella sp. | reverse complement strand
GCCTTATTTTGCCCTCACCAATTTTAAAAATCATTTCCGTAACTGAGGCTATGCAAAGGATTTGTAAATTCGGTGAGAACAAAAGCGTCAGGTCAAAAACCAGTAAGTTATTTATACGGCGTCCCTAAGTATGGTGCTGAATTTACCCAAAGTGAATTCCAGGCAGAACTAGGGCCAACCGCGCCTATTGCAATGGGGTTCCCACTGGTCTAGTGCATCCTTTACGGATGGTATAAACTTGGTAAGCCGAAGTGGACATTGGGCTTCGAAAACGTAGCCTTAATGCCAGGGCTGTTGGCGGTCATTGGCACATTATTGGTGGCTAATGGGGTGACGATGATTGCCGAATATCTGCCGTATTACGATGGCTTCGTCGAGATGATGAAAGAAGCCATGGTCCCTAGCATAGGAATGGCGATTGCCGTGATTTTGATTGCCCCCATCTTTGAGGAAGCCCTATTGCGAGGAGTGGTGCTACGTGGCTTCCTGCGCAAACTCTCACCGACCTGGGCCATCGTTATTTCCGGGTTGATCTTCGGGATAATGCACTTTCACCCGGTCCACATTTTCTTCGCTTCCATTGTCGGCTTTGCCCTTGGTTACGTTTATTACCGAACGCGTTCACTCGGCTTGGTGATCCTCGTTCACTTCATCAACAACGGGGTCAGTTATTATCTGGGCGGACAAGAATTGCCGGACAGCTCAGAGGAACTACTTGGTATGGGGATGATGGGCGTATTTGCGACTGCTGCGGGGTTGACGGCCTTGGGCGTCCTGGCATTATGGTACCTCGGTAACAATTATCCGCTGGTGCCGGCCCCGGCTGAAGACGAAGTACAAGATGTTCCAGTATTGGTCGATTTGTAGGCACGCTGAAACCAAATTGTGCCATTGTCAGGCTGTAGGTAATGGTTAGCAGCCTTACCTGGGCTGATTGATTTTAGGGAAATGAAAAAGCGCTATGACAGGTGTGGCAGAGGGTGCTAAAGCAGCTAGTGGTTCTCACAGAGTGGGGATCAGAGGGAGGCACTGAGGAAGCACAGAGTTCCCGTCATTGGAGCCTGGAGGGGCATTGAGCATCTAAGAAATAGAGGATTAAGGTCCGTCTTAAGGTCGAGTCATTAATTGAAAACCAATATGCCTAGACCTGTGTTACCAAGCTCTCCGAGCTACACCAATGCTCACAACCGCTCGTGGCGCCTTCTGTGTTGTTCGACAGTTTGAATTGACCTCTAGTAGGGCAGCGTTTCGGCTGAGGACAGCGTTATCTCCCATATTTAGCGACAGAATTGGCGTCTTAACACTTCCTGATCAAACCTTTTGTCTGTGACGCGTTACCTTGCCAACGCATTACCGTCTTACCATTAACTACTCTACGACCTCCCGAAATTTCCCCAGAACATGAGCCGTCTTCGTCTTGCCATCCTCGATTTATATAACGGTATCCCCAACCAGGGGATGCGCTGCATCCGCGAACTCGTGGAACAGTTTGCCGATCGTATTGATTACGACGTATTTGACGTCCGTGTCGACGGTACCGTACCAGGTCTGGAATACGATATTTTCATCAGTTCCGGAGGCCCCGGTGACCCAAGGGAAGTCGACGGCGAATGGTACGCCACCTGGACGAACTGGCTGGACGGTGTAATGGCCCATAATGCGGCAAACGACCAAAAGAAATTCGTCTTCTTCATCTGCCACAGTTTCCAGATGGCCGTCCAGCATTTTCAGCTGGCAGAAATAACGAAGCGTAAGAGCATCAGCTTCGGAACCTTCGCAATCCATCAGACCAAAGCTGGCAAGGCAGATCCTATCTTCAAGGGACTGGAAAGTCCTTTTACGGCAGCGGATTTTCGTCATTTTCAGGCCGTTCGCCCTGACGACAATCGCCTGGAAGCCGTAGGTGCTACCCTGCTGGCCAAAGAGAAAATTCGTCCACACGTTAACCTCGAACGGGCCCTGATGGGGGTCCGCTGGTCTCCGGAAGTAGTTGGTGTACAGTTTCACCCGGAAGCCGATGCGGAGGGGATGTTGTCTCATTTCAGCCGTCCGGACATCAAGCAGGAAGTTATCTCTGACCATGGCCGCAAAAAGTGGTTGAAAATGATCGCTGACCTGAGTGATCCCACCCGGATTGAGCATACTCACGGTACAATTATTCCGGGGTTCTTGTCTCGGGCAGTCGAGGCGTTGACGCCACAGGCGGAACTTACCACAAACAGTAAGAAGTAATAAACGGTAGCTGTCTCCAGCCGACATTGCAGTAATAGCGGGAATTGGTTAACAAACCTTTCCAGCGTTATCTGTTGTTTGCACCACAAGACTAAAGATTACAAGACTACAATACCCTTCCCGTGCCTCGTTCCTCCAATCGCCACCTCGTCAGTTTTATTATTTTTTCCATTTTCGTACTGGCTTTCAGCGCCTTTCTGGCCGTTACTGCCTATTACTACCTTAGTGGTGCGGAGAACGTTACGATAAAATCGTTTGCTCCGGGTGTACCCGCTTTCTTCCTCTTCTTTCTGGCGCGGAAGGAGTGGCGTTCGATGCGGGCGTCGCGGAATATGGAAAAACGGAGAGCGAGGGTCAGAGAGTCAGAGAGTCAAGGAGTCCGCTAGTCAAGGAGTCTGGGCGGACAAGGTTATAGTAAAGAGTGGCAGCCGCCAGGAGCGGAAGCTAGCAATGGCTCAGTTTGTAGCGCTTTATCCTCCAGCCCCGGGCTATTTGTTTTCAGGAAATGAAACAGCCCCGTGACGGGCGTGGCATCGGCTGCTAAAGCAGCTAATCGTTTTCACAGAGGGCGCACAGAGGAAGCACCGAGTTGCTGTCATTGTAGTACGTAGGGCTGATTCACTTTTAAAATCAATCAGCCGGGAAAGGTTCCCCCCATCGTATTTGTCAATCATCTCGTAAAATGCGGCAGCCATCACGAGCAGTAGCGAGCATTGTCGTAGACGCTCTGACTGCTTGACGCCCTACACTTTCTAACTAAAACACCCACCTAACCCCATTCACCCATTTATAGGTAGTTGCCGGGATGTCCGGCAGGTCGCGCGCAACGCGCGCATCGTGGGTCAGAGAGAAGTTGGTGGTGAACCGGAGCCGGTTGGTAAAGGCCAGCGCCAGGTTTGCAACGGTGGACACCCGGGCTAGGTTAAAGTCCGGTAACCGGGGTTGATAATAGGTGGTATTAGCTAAAGTCAGGCTTTTCGAGAGCTTGATGTTGAAGGTGAAATAGTTGCTCAGACGATGGTCGCGGTAAAAAATGTCGGAATTGGCAAGCTCGTCGTATTCGTACACGTACAAGACGCCCAGGTAGGCGCGGGAGTTCTTTTTGTTGTAGAGCCTTCGGCGGATACCGGCGCCCGTGAGGAACCTAAGGGTAAGGCGAAGTTGCTCGTTGTACTGAACCTGGACGAATGTTTCCCAACGCCAGCGATCTTTGGGTTCGTAGCCGTAGCGGAGGTGGCCAAATCCGGAATTAAGGGCGTTTTTTCCGCTTACTTGTACCAGGCGGTAGTCGCTCAGGAAGAGCACGTTTCCCTTTCTGCCGAGGCGATCGAGGCGGAGGCTGCCCCCGGCGGTGACGACGGTATTATTGTTTTTGGTCAGGCTGCCGTTTAGGTCGATCTGGCCAAACCATCCCAGGCTGTCGAGTGCTTTTCGCTTGTCTTCGATGTTCACGATTTGGGCGAGGCCGCAGGAGCAAACGGCCAATATAATAAGCAGGCTTAGGGAGCTACGGATCAGCATGCTGGGTGCAGGTATTAGTGCCTGGTCCACACGAAGGTCTCAGCAAATATTCGCTGATTTTTGAGCCTAGCGTGTTAGGTTGGCATCGATGGTCTGGGGCTGTAATTCAGTAATGGGCTTGGGGGCAAACACGCCCGCCCAGCGGGCAATTCCGAAGAACAGGCCGCTGAACACCAGGTTGGCAAGCAAGCTATTGATCAGGAACGGTAAGCCGGCTGCGAAGGCGGCGAACAGGCCCGCACCAGTTTTGGGGTATAACATGCCACCGGCCCATACGCCGAAATTGGTAACGAGGAAGAAGACCAGCGTTGTGCCCACGGCAGCTCCGCCAACGCGGAGCCAGGAGAATTTTAGGTTGCGAAGCAGGCCCATGCCTAGCAGAACCATCAGGACGATGGCGCCAACTGTCCAGTAGCTGATGCCAAAGTAAAAGCCTTCAAAGTAGGCAGCGTAGAGGGTGTTGTTGAGGACCAGGTCACTGAGGTAAAAGGCCAGTACCGGGACGATGACCGCCAGCCAGCGCTTGGGCAGCGCAGCTGCGCCAAACAGTGCCATGGCACCTACAGGAACGAAGTTGGGAGGGTGGGGGAGTAACCGGCTAACGGCCGCAACCAGGATCAGGCCAATGACGAGGAGTAACGATTTCGGAGTGGTGGAAGGATTGGGCATCATGAGAGCTTTGTATCTTGATCACAAAGATAACCGTTACGGGGGGAACGGACGTAAGCTGTTCGCCTACGTTCCATGGCAATCGCAAGCTTGCTCGCCGGCCGAGCCAGGTCATACCCCCGTCTCGTCCGCCGAGCGAAGACTCTGCCAACCGAGCTTTCGATTGCCCTGGGTATACGTCCAATAACGCGTATTTTACCCTGCTACTATATCCTCCCAACGGCATCCTGCGGCCGCGCCACCCGATTCGATCCCTATCGCAAAGTCTTTGCCTTTGGCACCCGTACATCAAAATAGTAAGCCACAAGCCCTGCTACCACATTCAGCAGGCCGAGCAAGCTTTCCGTGGGCTGTGTCTTCAGGAGGTAGGCCAGTGACCAGGCGCTGAAGGTCAGAAAGATCACTTGCGGCAATGGGTATAAAGGGGAGGAGTACCCCGCGTCCTTATGCGATCGTAGGCGGAGTAAAAGGAGCCCGGCTACCGCCAGGAAGGTAAACAACTGTAATACGAAGCCGCTGTACATCAGTACTCGCTCGAAGCTGGAAGTGAATACCAGAAATAGGCTAATCCCTCCCTGGAGCCAGGTTGCCCGGAGGGGGAGGCCGTTCTTGCTCAGTTCCCCAAAGGTCCGCCACAGCTGGTGGCTGTCTCCCATGGCCCGAACTACCCGCGGGCCGATCCAGATCATGGCAGAAATACCGGTCAGCAGTAATACGCCGATGAGTACACTGACCATTTTACCTGCCTGCTCGCCAAACATGGCGCCTGCTGCTATCTGTGCTACGTCGATCTGCCCGGAGAGCGCAGCGGTGCCCGCTTGCCGCAGAAATCCGTATTGGAGCAAAAGGAATATTCCGCTAACCACCAGGGTGCCGACCACCAGCGCACGCGGCAGGTTCTTGCGCGGCTCCTTGATCTCTTCCACGATGTAAACGGCGGCGTTCCAGCCAGAGAAGGCATAGAATACACTGATCATGGCTACTGCCGCTCCGGGAGACCACACGGCATCCAGCGAATTGACCGACCAGTCTACCACGGCACCCGCTGGTGCGGGGAGCAACGCCCCCGCCAGGCCGAGCCCCAAAACCACCAGGAGTTTGATGGCCGTAAGTACATTCTGCAGGGTGCTCGATTCTTTGGTGCCAAAGCTGTGCGCCAGCGACAGCAAAACGATGCTGGCTGCTGCGGTATACAAGGGGGGGCAGCCCGTCCACGCGGCCAGGTAGTGGCCTACGGCCATCGCGCTAAGGGCCACCGCTGCGGCAAAACCAACGGTAAGACTGACCCAGCCGCTGAGAAAACCGAGCAAGGGGTGAAAGATCTCCGCCAAAAAGTGGGTCTCTCCGCCCGAACGCGGTAAGCGGGTACCCAATTCGGCATAACTAACGGCGCCACACCAAGCGACCAATCCGCCAATCGCCCATAACAACAAGAGTACTGGACCATTCGAGATCCATTCCAACTGGAGGCCCAGCGTCGTAAAAGCACCCGTACCGATCATGTTGGCCAATACAAGGGCCGCGGCACTGCGCCAACCAATCTTATTGGGTGTAGCTGACATATCAGGGTAAGAAACCGATTAAGGGGAGAAAACCTGTTGCTGATGTTGGACGGTAACTTGACTTTAACATTGACACTGTACTAGTAGCAGTTTTTGGTTAAACTTTTACCCGCAGGGCTTACCCCCCCGCCCGACCAGCATAAAGTCGAAAATTTCTGGAAGCGCCTATTACAGAATTACCGCTATTCCCTACCCGCCCGATGCAGCGCAGGCACCGTCAGGGCAATCGCAGTGCCGGCGGCAAAACCGATCAGCACATCGGTGAAAAAGTGTTTGCCGGCCCGCATCCGCCCGTAGGCGACCGCGGTGGGAATTAGGGCCGCTGCAGCATAGATGTAGGGCCGTGCCCTACTGTTGGGGTGGAGATCACTATACAACTGAGCGGTAGTGAAGCTGAAATAAGCTGCCGTGGCTACGTGACCACTGTAAAAAGAGTAACGGCTTGTTTTTCGCAGTTTTATGTCGAGCGGAGCATCAGGGTTGTAGTTGTAGGGCCGTGCCCGCTTTGCGGTGGTTTTGGACAGGTTGATCAGCGCAGCATTGAGTACGGCTCCCTGAAAGACGATCATTGCCATGTCATCGAAGTTGTCCCGCCCAGCTTTGTCGAGTAAAAGGAAAAAGGGACTGGCGAAACTCATCAGCAGTAATTTATCCGTAAACTCATCCGCCTCAAAGGAAAGGTGACGCAAAGAAAATCGGTCGATGGGCCAGACCTTATCAGTAGTTAGATTTTTTACCTCCAACTCGGTCATCGGGGTGACCTTCTTATCCAGGAAGATGGTTCCGATGGTGAGGCTTCCCCCAAGGCCGATCAGAATACCGTTGGTCGCTTTGCTGGGATTGTATGGTTGCAGCCCTTGAGCTGGCAGCATTATTGAGAAACAAAGTGCCAGCAGGCAGGAAAGGGCAAAACGTGATAACATATAATGGGAGGTTATTGCTTGGTGTAACGGGAGGGGGGTAAGCGTTAAGCATCAAGAGCCAAGAGTTGAGCATCAAGCGTCGAGAGCGGAGCGTCAAGAGGCAAGGGGCAAGGGGCAAGCGTCACTGCAGTCCGATTTCTGCCCGGAGGGGTTCATCCTTAAGGCCGTTTTGGTTCCAGTAGGGCGCTTGTTTTTGGTGGCTGAGGCGTGCTTTCGTGGTTAGGTTTTTACCACGACTTGGGGCCGTTTCGTTCCAGCCACGGATGACG
>JBLHRW010000266.1:0-7197 GCA_047626445.1 Neolewinella sp. | reverse complement strand
TTGTGGTAGATGACTGGTGAATTCGGGAGTTTAACGGGTTAAGTGACTGAATTCGCTGGGAAATCTACCGCAAAAAGGGCCGCTTTGGGACGATGAGCGTTCTCTCCGACAGGCTGCTAGTGGTCTGATCATATTTGCCCTACGCAAAAGGCCGCAAAGCGGGCTTTTATCCGAGGGATGGAGAGGGTAACCGTTTCGGCGCTGCGCACCGCCAAGCTACCCCCACATTCATTACCCCAGGTTTCGGCGTTCCGCCTTACCCTGGGCAAATAATACTCGATGCCTACAGCGTTTCTTAGGCCATTAAACTAAAAGCTCCGATAGCCTTCCACTAGGCAAGACGTAGCACGCTCCGGTCGCCTGCGGGCCCCGTTCGTGTTCGGGCCTGGAGACCCTGAAGCTATATTTAAGTCTACTGTCTAGGCTTAAGCCCCAACCGCACCGATATAATGTGGCTGTAGGTGCTTCGCCCGTCGTCTTCACCGAGGTCGGTGTAGGCATAGTCGACGTTGAGCTTACCAACTTTCAGGCCGAGCCCCAGGCTCGGACGGGAGTTCAGCCGTTCCACCTGATCAAAATCCTGGATGCGCTGCAGCTGGGATACCCCAGCCCGGAGGAAGATAAAATCTGAGTAGCCAGCTTCGAGCCCGATGGCCGGGTCGATGCTGATGGGATCGGCGGAGATGAGGGTATTCCGCTTACCGTCGGTGGTAGCGATGAGGTCGATTTCAGCGGTAAGACCAATGTCTTTGGTAATATTGAATTTCCGGTTTACGGCAAAGATCAGGGTAGGGTTCGTAGTTTCTACGCTGTTGATTGGGATATCGTTGCCGGTGAGGCTGAGCGTCTCCCGGTCAGCTTCCGAGAAGCTGAAAGACCAGGCATTGAAGGTGGTGGTGATGTCGCGGGCCAGGAGCGCGAAGGTCCAGTCGCCCCGGTCCATCTGGGCCCCCAGGTCAAGGCCGAAGCCCCAGCTGTTGGCAAACTGGCCAATGGTACGACGTACGATTTTCACGTTACCGCCCAGGCGAAGTTCTCCCTTCGGCTTGGGGTAGGCACGAGCATAGGTCCCGATGAAGGCGTAGTCCGCCGCAGAGAATTCGGTGACGTTGTCGAAGTTAATGGTACCGTCGGCTTCGTAGAGCGACAGCGTATTCGGAATATTATCGATGCCGAAGCGGATGATACTGAAGCCCAGCCGCTGGTTCTTACCAGACAAGGGCAGGGTAAAGCCCAGGTAATCGTAGTTACCTACGCCACCAAACCATTCGGCGTGCATGGCACCGATCTCGAGTCCCTCATCGGGGGCTAAGCCGGCCAGGCCAGCGGGGTTCCAGGCACTGGCGTACACGTCTTTTTGTCCGGCTACCACGGCAGTACCCATAGCATGAGCCCGGGCACCGACGCCGATGGTCAGGAATTCATTGCTGTACTTTTGAGCATTCATTGCATCCTGCGTCCCCGCCCAGATTGCTGTTATTAGAAGGAGGGTTAATAGTTTTTTCAAGACTTTTATGTTTGGAGGGGTGCAATGATTGAATAACAGAATGATTGAATAACAGAATGGCTACCGCAAGTACCGTTCGCGGCTACCTTCGGCAGTCGCTTACTCATCGTGGAAGAACGTGCGGTCCGGGACAAAGATCATTGTTTTCACCAATCAGTAACTCAATTCTTCAAGAAATTATTGAGTTTTCGCACCACTGAATCACCTGGTAGTTAACTCCGGACAATTTGCCTCACCTGTTTGCCCCGGCGAACAAGCGCAGCGCAGTGAGCTGCAGCAGCGGCAGCTATTCTATTATTCACTCATTCCATAATTCACTCATTCCCCCATTCAATTATTCAATTACTCGTCTGGGAATGTGATACCTTGAAGCCGTAAAACGTTATCAACGGACACAAAAAACACCCAATGACCGAAGCAATAGTTGAACTTCGCGGGGCAAATATCCAACAAGGAGGCCGGAACATCTTAGAAAATGTTGATCTTCGGATCGCACCGGGGGAGTTTGTCTACCTGGTGGGCAAAACCGGCGCGGGCAAATCCAGTCTGCTCAAAACGCTGTATGCCGCACTGCCCCTTGGCGGCGGCTCCGCCACCGTTGCTGGTTTCGACCTGGCCAAGACCGGCCGCCGAAAAATCCCCCAATTACGCCGCAAGCTGGGGATCGTTTTCCAGGACTTCAACCTGTTGATGGACCGGTCGGTGGAAGAAAACCTCCGCTTTGCCCTACAAGCCACCGGCTGGAAAAAGGATAAACCAGCAGAACAACGCATCGACGAAGTGCTCATGGCAGTCGGACTGGAAGACCGCCGAAGATCAATGCCGCACACCCTCAGCGGCGGCGAACGCCAACGCATCGCCTTCGCCCGGGCACTGCTCAACTCCCCCACCCTGTTCATTGCCGACGAAGTAACCGGCAACCTCGACCCCGACACCAGTAAGGAAATCCTGGAACTGATGCGTACGCTCGGACGAGAGCACGGAACGGCGGTACTTTTCGCTACGCATGACTACCAGCTGCTGGATACGTTTCAGGCGCGGGTGGTTCGGTGTGAAGAAGGGCGGGTGTTTAATGAGGATATGGGGTGAGGAATATGCGATATTTGATTTGGCTGCCGCAAAGGGATGCTCGCTCCGCTCGTCAGAATTCTCGATTCTCGATTTTGGAGGCTCGATTCTTGATTGGCTGCCGCGAGGAGATGTTCGCTCCGCTTGTTCGGGGGAGAACGCTGGCTTGAAGGCGGTCGGGCAGCGTGCTTTCTTCTCCAGCCAACATTAATTAAGTATTATTACCAACCACCACCAGTAATCTGAGTAAACTACTGAACACATGAGAATTTACCACCAAGCATTTATGGTCATCCTTGGGTTGTGCTTCCTGCTTTTACAAGGTTGTGCAGACCCAAGCGTTCAAGATACTGACAACGCCCAACCACCTGCTGCCCTTAGGCCGAACATCATCTACATCCTGGCTGATGATCTGGGGTATGGAGACCTCAGCAGCTACGGCCAGGAGAAATTTAGTACGCCCAACATCGACCGCCTGGCTGCCAGGGGTATGCTGTTTACCCAGCATTACTCCGGGGCAACGGTGTGCGCGCCGTCTCGTTCCGCCCTAATGACGGGTCAGCATACCGGCCACACCTTTATCCGCGGCAATAAAGAAGTCAGGCCCGAGGGCCAGCACCCACTGCCCGCTGCGACGAGAACCTTGGCCGAAGCCCTCAAAGAGGCCGGCTACGTAACGGGGGCTTTTGGCAAGTGGGGGCTGGGGTTCCCCGGCTCGGAGGGCGACCCAAACAACCAGGGCTTCGACACTTTTTTCGGGTTTAACTGCCAACGGTTAGGACACCACTACTACCCGTATCACCTTTGGTCTAACCAAGATTCCATCGTACTGGAAGCGAATGCTGGACAGCAGAAAGGCACCTACGCCCCTGACCTGATCCACGAACACACCATGGCCTTTCTGGAAGCGCATAAAGACACGTCCTTCTTCCTTTACGTTCCGTCCATCATTCCCCACGCCGAGCTGGTCGCTCCGGATTCCATCCTCGCGGGCTACCAAGGCGACTATCCGCCCGAAACCCCATACAGTGGCCTGGACGGAGGCCCTGGCTACCGGAATGGTCGTTATGCATCCCAATCCACGCCCCATGCGGCCTTCGCAGCTATGATCGGGATCCTTGACCGCCAGGTTGGTGAGATCGTCCGCCGAGTGGAAGAACTCGGCATTGCGGACAATACCCTGATCGTATTCACTTCCGACAATGGTCCCCACCGGGAAGGCGGTGCCGACCCGGACTATTTCGACAGCAACGGTCCCTTCAAGGGAACCAAACGCGACCTATATGAAGGAGGTATCCGGATACCGATGATTGCCAGTTGGCCGGGCAAGATCGCAGCCGGCTCCCGTTCGGAGCACGTTTCTGCGTTTTGGGACATCTTCCCGACTTTCGCAGACCTAGCGGGAGCAGAAGGGCCAGCCGCCACGGACGGCATATCCATGGTCCCCACCCTACTGGCTCGGGGTGAGCAGCCCGAGCACGAGTACCTCTACTGGGAGTTCCATGAGAAAGGAGGCCGGCAGGCCATACGGCAGGAAAAATGGAAAGCCGTTCGCTACAACGTCAAGCAGGCCCCCGGTTCCATCCTTCAATTGTATAACCTCGCCGAGGACCCCGGCGAGGCGCACGACCTCGCCGCCGAGTTTCCGGATAAGGAGCTTGAACTTCGCCAGCTTATGGGCGGTGCCAGGACGTCTTCCTCCTTGTTTTCGTTTGGTCAGGGGGCGTTCAAGGGCAATTGAGTGCGGCACGGCCGGCCCCTGCAGCGCTTGCCGCATTAGAGGTACCAAGGGGAAGTTTTAAAGGCAATATTCGTTTACCGCAAAGCCATCGCCTTTTGCAATAAGTTAATTTCTATAGCCCCCTTGCAGGTTCGTCGAGCATTAATTAAGCTTTATTAACCCAGCCCCCACCAAAATCTCCCTACTTTTGCCAATAGACTAATGCACTAAAAGACCAACAGACCAAATCACCAATACACAAACAGACCAACAGACCAACCGTGCCCTCCCCCCGCCCCAACCAACTCTACGTCATCTTCAGCCTATCGCTGGTCCTATTCTTACTGGGGCTGGTTGGCGTATGGACGTTTCAGGCCAGCTACCTCACCAGGCAGTTGCAGGAGAACCTCGACATCATCGTCGAGTTAGAGCTTGATCATACTAAGGAGCAACGGGCAGTTTTGCTGCTCGAATTACAGTCGGCTGCCTACCATCAGCCAGGAAGCATACCAGCGTATCTCCCCAAGGAACAGGCCCTCCGGGAAATGGGCGAAGACCTGGCGCGCGATCTTGGCGACCTTGGCCTCAACAATCCCTTACTTGATGTGGTCACCTTCAATGTTCCAATCGCTTATTTGCAATCAGACAGCCTTGCGGCCATCGCTAGCGCACTTCAGGTAAAACCTGGCGTAGCGGGCATTTTTTACCAGGATAATTTCATTGACCGCATTGCAAAAAATGCCCGACGACTAGGCTGGGGGCTGCTTGGCCTCGCTGCGTTATTTGCCCTCGTTGCCGGTCTGCTGATCCATAATACTGTCCGGTTGTCCTTATATGCCAATCGTTTCACGATCAAAACCCAGGAGCTGGTGGGGGCCAGCTGGGGCTTCATCAGCCGGCCGTACCTATGGCGGGCCGTTGGGCAAGGCCTACTGGCCGGATTAATTGCACTTACCGGAGTGCTGGGCCTGCAAGTCTGGCTACAGTCCGTATTACCTGAACTCGACTTATTTGCGGAGCCATTGCGGCTGGGCCTCCTGTACGGAGGCATCCTACTACTAGGTCTGCTCATCAACTTCGTCAGTCATTATGTCGTCGTTCGTCGCTACCTTCGCCTCCGCTTAGATGATTTGTATTAGGAAGCAACCTGCAACCTGAGACTTGAAACCTGCAACTTGAAAAACATGAGTAAGCAAAGAAATAAAAAGGAAGACCGTAAGGCAGCGCAGCGCGCTACTGCCTCCACACAAGACAGTGCCCGGGTGGCTCCTGCTACGCCGGTGCCCCCCCGGAGTACCCGCACCTCCGCTGCTACGTCAACGGTCAATAAGCGCGGCCTTACCTTCGGTAAAGACACTTATGTGTGGATGGGCATCGGCTTCGCCCTGGTCATCCTTGGTCTCCTCCTGATGAGCGGCGGACGTGGCGACGACCCTAACGTATTTGACGAAAGCGTGATCTACTCTTTCCGTCGGATCACCTTGGCACCGATCGTAATGCTTGCGGGTTTAGGTACGGTCATCTATGCCATTTTGAAGAAATAGGACTTAAGGGACGGGAAAAGAATAAACTATCATTCTTGCTCGGCGTCTTTTGGTCGCTGGCTTCGTTAAAAAGCCTCGCCAACACTACGGTGTTGCCTACGTTTTTTGCCTCTCCAGCGACCAAAATTCACCAGAGCAAGAACGACACTTTATTTCTTTCCCGTCCCTAAGGGACGCCGTACAAATACTGACCCCTGAATACTGATACCTAAATGTTGGAATTCCTCAAAGCCCTAGTCCTAGGTATTATCCAGGGACTGACCGAATTTTTGCCCGTATCCAGTAGTGGTCATCTTGAACTCGCCAAATGGGTGATGCAAGACGACAGCCTCGCTGCAGAAAGCATGCTGATGACCGTGACGCTCCATGCGGCAACGGCGCTGGCAACCATCCTTGTCTTTCGTAAAGACATTGCTGAGATCCTGATGGATTTGCTCAAATTCAAGTGGAACGACGGCACAAAATTCGCTGCGCTAATTGTGGCCAGCATGATCCCTGCCGCGATTATCGGGGTCCTTTTCGACGACGTTCTGGAAGCGCTCTTCGACCGCCAGATCGTGCTAGTAGCCATCATGCTCATCGTTACCGGACTATTACTGTTCCTGGCCGACGGGGCTAAAAACACCGAAAAGACTGTAGACTGGAAAGACGCAGTGATCATCGGCCTGGCGCAAGCCGTGGCCATTCTACCTGGCATCAGCCGGTCCGGAGCAACCATCTCTACCAGCGTGATGCTGGGAATCGATCGGGAGAAATCTGCCCGGTTCAGTTTTTTGATGGTGGTCCCATTGATCCTGGGCAAAATGGCGAAGGATGTTATGGACGGTGAATTCTCCGGCACCGCATCCTTACCTGAACTGGGTATCGGGTTCATCGCGGCCTTCCTAACAGGAATTGTGGCTTGCGTTTGGATGATCAAACTGGTCAAGAAAGCCGAGCTGAAGTGGTTTGCTTACTACTGCTTTGCGGTGGCGGCGGTGGTGCTGGCTTGGAAGTTGTTTAGTTAAGAGATCGTTAAGGCCGAAGGTATGAGGTAAGCTCCTCGAAAGGATAGCAATAGGAAGGCAAATCAAACCCATTCTGTCATGCGTTATTTCCTTATTCTTTTTCTCTCTTTTTCGCTTGCCAGTTTGGCGGCGCAGCCCTGCCATTCGAATGTTGATGTCACGAACATCAAGGTTTCCTACTCTGCCAATAACGGCACCAGTATTGAGGGGACTTTCGTTAACCTCTCCCCCAACGTATTTAAGGCCGAGTACAAAAACCTGACGGACAGAGGACGTTGGAAGACCACCACCAATTACACTTACGGCATTGATCGCCGTTGGTTTATACATGGCCTTTAGCCAGCCAAAGAG
>JBLHRW010000265.1:0-7225 GCA_047626445.1 Neolewinella sp. | reverse complement strand
CAGTGTCTCTTCCAATAAGCATCTTAAGACAAGTTACTTCTTCAGTGCTTCCTTATCATCCACCGGCACCTTGATCACCTGAACACCTTGCTCCAGGATCATCTTATTGTAGGCTGGCACTTTATCCGAAAGCACCTGCTTGTACTTAGCCAATTCTCCATCGATAGCGTCGGTAAGTTCCTTCTTGACGGTGTGGGCCGCCGCAGTTGGTTTGTAGGTGCCAATGCCGGTCAGTCTATTCAGGTGAGCGAGCTTATTGGTGAGCCGGATCGGGTAATTCAGTGGGTCCTGGCGGCTGCGGTTCTTCGTCTGGTACAGCGCTTCCTCCACCTTCGTTAATTCGTCAATGATGGATTTACCAAGGTCCTTCAGTTCCTGAGAAGCGTCTTTGGGTAAGCGGTCCTGGAAGGATTTGATCTGCTCCCGGATGTTGCGCAGGTCAAGGATTACCTGGTGTGCTTCGGAAGTCTTATCCTGCACTTCCTTCATAAATTGGAACTGCGCATTTCGGTCGTCTTCCGTCGCCTTAACTCGGGGATCTGCCTTAACGAAAAAATCATGGAACTGTACCTGATCTCCGTGTTTGAGGGTAACGAGGTAATCACCTGGGAGGGCCATCGGACCGCCACTGCCGGCCCCCCAAAGGACCATGCCCGGGACCTTAACGCCATCCGGAAGAGAAAGGTCCCAATTGATGACTTGGCCACCGGCTTCGAGCTCCAGTTTGTTGTCCTTATCGTCCGTAGACCAGCTGCGAATTTCGTCTCCGCCTTCACCATATTCCGAAATTGAGAGGGTGTAAGGAAGGGTATCCTTCGCCGCTTCTTCCGAAAGCCAAATGTGGAAGTTGACGCCACCAGCGTGGTTCTTGCCTGCCGTCCGGCTTTCCCGGCTGCTGCCGCCCATGCGCCAGGCATCGACGGGGTCGTAGAGATGGAAACCGTTGTCGGAAGCGACATCACTTAACTGCTTCAGTACGGTGAGGTCATCCAGAATCCAGAAGCTGCGGCCCTGGGTAGCCAGGATGAGGTTGTCGTCCTTAATGGTAATGTCCGTGATTGGCACCATCGGTACATTGAGCTGGAATTCACGCCAGTTTTTACCCGTGTCGAAGCTGACGTAGAGGCCAGATTCTGTGCCGGCAAATAAGATGTTCGGCTGGCCGGGGTACTGCCGCACTACGCGGGTGAAGTGATCGCGAGGAATACCGTTGTCGATCCGGGCCCAGGTCTTACCGTAATCCTTCGTATGATAGAGGTAGGGGGTGTAATCACCGGATTTATAGCTGGTGCCTGCGATGAAAAGACCGCCGTTGCGGCTGTCGTCCACTTCCACCGAATTCCACATCACGTACTTCGGCGCGCCTTTGGGCGTCACATCGTCCCAGTTACCGCCGTTGTCTTTTGATACGTGGACCAATCCGTCATCACTTGCCGCCCAGATTAAGCCGGCTTCTTTGTGGCTTTCGCAGGCAGCGAAGATCGTCGCGTAGTATTCCACACCGGTGTTGTCCTTGGTGATCGGACCACCGGAGGAGACCAGTTTGTCCGCTTCGTTGCGGGTGAGGTCCGGGCTGATGATTTCCCAAGTCTCCCCTTCGTCCATACTCCGGTGAACGTGCTGGCTGGTGGTGTAGAGTGCCTTCGTATCGTTGGGGCTGAAGAAAATCGGGAAGTTCCACTGAAAGCGGTACTTCATGCCCTCAGCGCCGTAGCCCATCGGGTTATCGGGCCAAACGTTGATGGCGCGTACCTGGTTAGTTTCGTGGTCGTAGCGGGTTAGGAAACCGCCGTAGCTGCCGCCGTAAACGATGTCCGGGTTATTGGGGTCAGGCGCAATGTGGGCAGACTCGCCGCCAGCGGTAGATTCCCAGTCGGATTCACCAATGGTACCACCGTCAGTCCGGTGGTGGATACGTACCGTCGAGTTGTCCTGCTGCGCACCGTAGATGCGGTAGGGGAAGGCGTTGTCGGTCGTTACCCGGTAAAACTGGCTGGTAGGTTGGTTGTAGTAAGTGGAGAAGTTTTCGCCTCGATCAAAGCTTACCTGGGCGCCGCCATCGTCGCCGATAATCATGCGTTCCGGATCTTCCGGTGCGATCCACAAGTCGTGATGATCGCCGTGTGGGGCGTTATTGGATTTAAAGGAGCGGCCACCATCAGTACTGTGGTGGTAGCTTACGTTGACGACGTAGACGCCATCGATGTCCTGAGGATCTGCGTAGATCCGGGTGTAGTACCAGGCGCGTTGGCGCAGAGCGCGGCTGTCGGAACGTGCGCTCCAGGTATCGCCGCCGTCATTGGAGACGTAAATACCACCTTTATCGTTTTCGATCAATGCGTAGATACGGTTACCATCGACCGGGCTGACGGCCACTGCGTTGATGCCCCACAGGCCTTTCGGCAGGCCTTTGTTAGCGCTGATGTCCGTCCAGGTATCGCCACCATCGGTGGAGCGCCAGAGGGCGGAGCCCTCTCCCCCGCTGTCTAAACCGTACGGTGTTCTACGGATTTTCCAGGTGGAGGCAAACATTACGCGTGGGTTGGATGGATCGATGGAGAGGTCCACTGCACCTGCGCCCGCGCCCGCAAAAAGCACGCGTTTCCAATTCTTGCCACCGTCGGTAGACTTATAGATTCCACGTTCTTCCGTATCCTTATACAAATCACCCATCACCGCAGCGTATACCAGATTAGGGTCGTTTTTGTCGATGCGGATGCGGGAGATGTGCCGGCTGTCTTTGAGGCCCATTTGCTCCCAGGTCTTGCCGCCGTCGATGGTTTTCCATACGCCGTAGCCGTAGCTGACGTTGCCGCGAACCGTCTTTTCTCCACCACCTGCATAGATGATGTTCGGGTTGCTTTCGTGTACGGCAACGGCACCGATGGAGCCGCCAAAGTGGCCGTCGGAGATGTTGGTCCAGGTTTGCCCACCGTCTGTTGTTTTCCAGACACCGCCGCCTGAGCTACCAAAAAAGTATAGGTTGGGCTTGCCGGGCACACCGGTTACCGCGCTGCTACGGCCGCCGCGAAAGGGGCCGACGTTACGGAACTCAAGTGATGAATAATGGTCTTCCTCCTGTGCCTGCAGGTCAAAGGAGAGGCAGCAAAGTGCCAAAAATAGTAGTGTAATTAGCCTCATGATGTATTTGTTTGGGATGGTAATATAAGAGAATAAAGGAAGAAGAGAAGGAGAGAATAAGGGAATAAGCGAAGGAAGGAATGAGAGGATGAGGGAAGGAGAGAAGGAGAGAATAGCCGCCGCACCAACCGTTCACTGCGCTGCGCCTGCTCACTCTAGGCGAATGAGCGCAGCGAAATGAGTGTGGGCAGCGGTAGCCATTCAATTATTCACCCCTTCATTTTATTCTCTTATTCCCTTTTTGGGCGGGGACGCGGGTGCAGAAGACGGTTGAGGGCAGGGCGGGCGATTTAGGTACTGGCCCTGGAGGCGCACCGCCCAACCTACTTGGGAAAGAATAGCGCTTTCAAATCAATTAACTAGACTTAGTCTAAATAAATAATCTACCTTTGCGGGCCCTCTTCAAAATTTACGCCACAGCTTTGAAAAATTTTGCTTCTTGTTGATGTACCCATTAAAATATTTGTTTCTCTTTCCTTTCCTGTTGATGGTTCAAAGCCTGACCGCCCAAATCCTGGTCAAGGGAATGGTGACCGCTGATGAAGACGCCACGCCCCTTATCGGGGTAACCGTAAGAATTGTTGGTAAGCCGGGCGGTACCCTAACTGATGTTGACGGCAAGTATGAAATTTTAGTCTCCGACGCCGAAGTAAGTTTGCGATTTTCCTACATCGGCACCATCGTTCAATCCGTTAAACTCAACGGACGTACGACCTTAGACGTCGTGCTAAAAGAAACAGAAATCGCCCTAAGCCAGGTGGTAGTCACCGGCTACCGAGGTGCCCAAAACGTCAAGGATCTGGTAGGGAGCTACGCAGAAATAGGTACGGAAGAGCTGGCCGCCGACCGACCGGTGGAAAGCTTCGATCAACTACTGGAAGGGCGCATCGCCGGGGTTCGGGTGGAGACCGTAACCGGGGAGCCCGGTCTGCCGGTTAAGGTCGAGATTCGCGGACAAAGCTCCCTCCCCTCAGCGGGTAGCGGAATAAGTGCTTCCACTCAACCGCTCTACATTCTCGACGGCGTGCCACTCTACGACGCCCAGGAAACTAATACAGCCAACACCTTTTTCTCCAACTTGAACAGCCAAACCCTCAACCCGCTGGCCTTCGTCAACCCCGATGATATTGCCAGCATCACGGTACTAAAAGATGCCTCCGCCACCGCGCTGTACGGTGCGGATGCTGCCAACGGAGTCATCCTAATTACCACAAAATCAGGACAGCAAGGAGACGCCAAGATCAATCTATCTTTCAACTACGGTACCGGGAGCGCCATCAACGAGATCAAGTTTCTGAATACCGCCGAATACCTAGAGCTGGCCCGGGAGACCTTATTCAATGACAATGAAAACCCCGCCGCTGCCGGGCCATCCGATGTATCGACTGACTGGCGGGAGCTGGTGCAGCAAAACCCCACCAATGCCGACGTAGACCTGAGCCTTAGTGGCGGTGCGAGCGGCATCACTTACCGGCTATCTGCCGGCTACAGTCAAATTGAGTCTGCTCACAAGGGCAACGGCCTTGAACAAGCCAATCTCAACCTCAACCTGACCTTTCCGCTAAGCAAAAAGCTTACCCTGACGACCCGATTAAGTGGCGCTTACCAGCGCAAAGATGGCCTCCGTTCCTTCGACGTGTTCACCTTTCCACCTAACCAACCCATCCGTCTTGCGGATGGCAGCTTCAACAATTCAGGCTTTTTTGGCCGCCGCCCTAATCCCGTCGCATTACTGGAGCAGAACGAAAACTACACGAACAGCAATAACATAAACGGCAACATGGTCTTCACCTTCAAGCCCATGCCCAGTCTCACCTTCCGTGTGCTGGTAGGATTGGATCAAAAGCAGCGGGACCAGTTTCAGTACCAGTCTGCCCTCAACGGCTCCGGAGCGCGGTCGGGTGGCCGGCTCATTCTGGCCGATAGCCGAAACTTCCAATGGATCACCAACGGTCAGGTCATCTGGTCGCCGGAATTGGGCGGTCGCCATAACGTGAGTGCGCTATTTGGAGGCGAGGCCCAGAAGCAAAATCAGCAGAAGCAAGTGACCAATGGTTCTGGGTTTCCCTTCGACGACCTGCGTCGGCTTGCGGTCCTGCCTAAAGAAAGTATAAATGCAGCAGAGACCACTTTCATCCGGGCCAAAGCTTCAGCTTACGGTGAACTATCCTACAACTTCGATTACCGTTACTACCTGAAAGCCAATGCGCGGCGCGATGCGAGTTCTATCTTTGGTGGAGACCAAAAAGCTGATATTTTCTGGGCCCTTGGTGCTGGGTGGAATTTCAGCGAAGAACCGGCATTAGCTGATAAGCTTCCCTTTGGGATCGATTACGGTAAGCTGCGGGCTGGCTACGGCCTGACGGGTAACAGCCGAGTGGGAGTGTACACCACCGGAGGTGTGTACCGGCAACAGTTTGCGGACGAGAATTACGGCGGCGCCTTACCGGCCCTGGTCGATGACCCAGCCAACAACCTGCTGGGCTGGGAGCGAAAGTACCAGACCAATCTCGGCCTTGACCTCGGCTGGGGAAGTGACCGAATCGGGATGACCGTCGAGTATTACAGTAACCGCACGGTCGATGGCTTATTCACTTTTGATACGCCCAGAGAGTCCGGTTTCCTCAGCATCCTGGCCAATGCTGCTTCTATCCGCAACTGGGGGTACGAACTTACGTTTCGTTACCGCACGCCAAAGGACCATAAACTGCGCTACAACACCAGTATCAACGCCTCCAGGAACCGCAACCGGCTGCTGGCCATCAGGCGGGAAGAAATCCCTCTTTCCAGCACCGCCAGTACGGCTTTTGTGGTCGGGCGCGACATCAATCTGATCTACGGTATACCGTTTGCGGATGTCAACCCTGAAACTGGTGAGGCGCGCTATCGACTGCCTGACGGTACGATCACCAGTGAACGGTCGGAGATCGTTAATCCTCGCAATTACGTCCCCACCGGCAAGGCCGTACCTGATATTTTTGGTGGCTGGCACCAGAAACTCAGCTACGGTGCCTTCAACCTTGTACTTCAGATCAACTACAGCTATGGTGGAGACGAGCAAGTAAACCGGCTCACGTTTACCGATGGTCAGCAGATACTGTTCAACAACCAAAGCGTCAACCAACTGGACCGCTGGCAGCAACCGGGAGACATTACGGACGTGCCGAGGTTATCGGTGGACAACGGGGCCGTCAGCCGCTCTAGCAGGTACGTATTCAGGTCCAATTACATCCAATTTAGCACGCTTAGCCTTAACGCGGACCTGGCTAAATTAAACCTTCTACCCAAAGGCCTGGGCTCCTGCCGGGCCTACTTCCTGATCAATAACCTCGGTTACCTCTACGACGAGGAACGACGGGAGAACCGCAATGGTGTACGGGAGTATCGTTTCACTTTCCCACAGCAGCGGTCGGTGACCCTGGGGCTAAAAATTGGTTGGTAATGAAACAATGGACAACTTCAATTTTATTGATGGTGATGATTTTTTGCGGGCTCGGCAGCGGGTGCAATGAGTTCCTCACCGTGGAATCACAGGATGAGCTTTCACGGGCAGACCTCTTCTCCACCGTGCGGGGAGCCGACGCGGCGGTTGTGGGGCTGTATCGGCAATTGGCTGACGGTAATTATTATCAATTCAGGTTCCCGGTTTATGCCGATATTCAGGGAAACATGGCCCCTACTACCAACGGCGGCACGGTAGACCCTACCGCCGGCCTGGGGGCACGCAGAGCCTTTGGCAGGCTGCACGGCCAGGACGTTACGCCAGAGTTGCTGGCTACCGGCTTACCAGCTTTATACCAGCAGGCCTATACCCTACTCTTCCAGGCCAACGACGTGGTTGACGGCCTGGCTACGCTCACCGAGGGCAGCCCGGAACAACTGGCCAGTCTTACGGCCGAGGCCCGGGCGCTGCGGGCGGTGACGCATTTTGACCTCGTCCGGTTGTTCGCGCAGGCACCGGGATTCAGTGCGGGAGCGGAGCACCCCGGCATTGCTTTGATTGACAATATTCCGGGGATTTTCGACCTCCCCGCAAGAAGTAGTGTAGCCCAAGTGTACGCTTTCATCATCGACGATCTTGAAG
>JBLHRW010000264.1:0-7239 GCA_047626445.1 Neolewinella sp. | reverse complement strand
ATTGACGGCGAGGAGATAGACTTTACTGACAAAGCCAGGAGGTCACGCCCGACCATCGAATTCAACCTCATTAAAATGTGGATGATGGGCACGGATGGATGCAACAGTTTTGATGCCATGATAGAAACTGTCGATGATTCCTCCTTGCTATTTGGAAGCATCAGGAGTACGTTAATGGCCTGTTCTGACTACAAGAGACCCCGGACAAGATCTACCGTGCGCTGGACAATGTGGCTGCTTACCGCATCAAGGGGTTAAAACTGGAGCTGTTGGACGGAGCCGGCACGGTTTTACTACGGTATCGGAAGGTTGACTAGTACAGTGTAAAGTTTGATTCTGGCACTTTGCATATAGACTTTCTAACGCCGAGCATCCCGGCAGGGCAGATGAAGTTTCTATTACGCCAAAGGCCATTGTCCGGTACAAGCTCCTGCTGCATAAATCTCGTAGTGGAAAGATGTGGGTAAACTTCACCCCCACGGGGGAGAGGCTAATAAAAACGCTGTGCGTTTTACGGGCAAAAATCGTAGTACTGGATCATTAAGTAGTCGGACACAATTATCTGATAGTTTATTACATAACTAAGCCCTCCCAGTCCCCGGTGTAGTCCAGCACCGCGAAGCGGGTAAACATTTCTTCTTTGTACCAATTTCGCTCGCGGGTGAGTTTGACGACTTCCTTATGATGATCAGACCGGTAGGCGAACTCTTGCATGGCTTTGCCGCTGGTCCAGAGGCTGAAGGTTGCCTGCATAAACACCGGGTATTCCCCGACCCCGATGCTGAGGAGTCGGGCGGAATGGTCGAAGACAGAGGCACTGGTTTGGGGTACGTAGCGCCAGAAGTCCAGCAACTTCCGGGTCCGGATGGTGGCCCGGGTGATGACGGCTACTGGCTGGGTGGGGTCGTAGGCATCCCGGTCGGGGGTGAAAGGATTTGCGCCGCCCCATTCACCGTGGGTCATGGTGGGTAGCAGGAAGAAGGTGGCGCGGCCGCAGGTGCGGGCAATGGTTTTTTGGAACCAGGGATGGGTCGTGAAGAATTGGTCGGCGGCTGCCCGGTCATCCCAGTGCCCTACGAAGGCGTAGACCCCGAAGTTTGGCCGCAGGCCAAAGCCGTTGCCGGCGCCACTGCCCATCAGTCGGCCGAAGCGGAGGCCGGCGGTGCCAGCCAAAGGGTTGGCCAGAGGCCAACCCAGCATCCGGCCCATTTGGGTGAAGGCCCAGGCTTTGTTGCTTACGCCGGCGAAGCGAAAAAGGGTAACGGTAGTGATTTGTGACATGCGTTGGGGTAACGTTTTTTGAAGTA
The DNA here is from genome assembly GCA_047626445.1 of Neolewinella sp. Lineage (GTDB taxonomy): Bacteria > Bacteroidota > Bacteroidia > Chitinophagales > Saprospiraceae > Neolewinella. The sequence goes on along the minus strand of JBLHRW010000264.1, from coordinate 5,932 downwards.
CATGGTTCTGTGTTCAGGTCGGATAAGCGTTCATCGGGTCTCGCATTGCCCCCCATCGAATAAACCACAAGCCCAAACAATCATTTCAACACGTATATTGCGCCCCATGCGAGCCTACCTTGTCTGCTTTTTTGTCCTTCTTCTTTGCACCTGCGTCCGCGCCCAAAGCGTGCCAGAACTCATCGAAGCCCTTGACGACGCAGATACGGACGGGGAGCGCTACGGCATCCTTTACGACCTTACCGGCGAGCTGCTAAAAAGCTCGCGGAAGGAAGATCGCGACCTTTCCGTCACGTTCAGTAAGCAATTGATCACTACGGCCAAGCGCCTTGGCGACAATAAGCTGATCGGCCCGGCGGCCTACACGCTGGCCCTGTCTTACCGAAAAGTCCGGGACGAAAAAAACACCGATAAATTCATGGCCGAAGCGGTTGACTACGGTATGAAGGCTGGCGCTGCCGACCTGATCATGCTGGCCGTCGCCGAACGCAACCGCCTGGCGACCAAGAACCGGAACTACCGCGAAGCGGCCGCCATCAGCCAACGGGCGCTCGACTACTTCACCCAGAATGGTGATGACCGGAGCCTTAGCGCGCTGCGCGCGCAACTCGAGCGGGAACAGGCCGCCCTGCAACGGCGGAAACGCGAAGTGGAACGCGAAACCCGTGACCTGGCCAACGAGGTCGGCAGACTACAAACGGAGAAAGACCAACTCAACGGCTCCAACCAACAGCTGCAGGGTTCTAACCAGCAACTGACCCGGGAGAACCAAGTACGCAACCAGCAGCTGGCAGAAAGTGCCGATGAGCTGGAAGCACGAAACCTCGAACTTACCCAAACGCAAGAAGAGAAAGCCGTTGTCGAACGCCGGGTAGCAGAAACCAGGAAAGAAATTAAAAGCCTGAGTCGGGAAGCCCTGGAACAAAAAGCCATTGCCAACAGCGCCCGGGAGCAACTCATGGTAGCCGAGTTGGTGAAACAAGCCGCCGAATTGAAAGCCGAACGGCAGACAACCCAACTCTACGCAGCCCTGGGGGCCGGGGCCGCACTCCTCTTGCTGGCGCTCACCTTCTTCTCCCGTTTTCGCGTCAAGCAACGCTCCGCCCAAAAGCTTGCCCTGGCTAATGATCAGCTGGAAGATGCCCGCCAACAGTCAGACGATCTGTTGAAAAACATTTTGCCCGTACACATAGCCGAAGAACTAAAAACTACCGGTAAAGCCCGTGCGCGGCGGTTCCCCGAAGCAACGGTGTTGTTCTGCGACTTTGTCAACTTTACTAAAACGGCTGAACGCCTGGGGCCCGAAGCACTGGTACAGGAGCTTGATGTCTGCTTTAAGGCATTTGATAAGATAATGGACCGATATGACGGCGTGGAAAAAATCAAGACCATCGGTGATGCCTACATGGCTGCCAGCGGCCTGAGCACCCGGAAGTCGTTGCCCAACGACCTCATTCGTGCCGCGTTGGAGATGCAACGATTCCTGAACAAAGAACGGGCCAAGCGGGAGCAACTCGGCCTTCCCTTCTTCACCGGACGGATCGGCCTGCACACCGGCCCGGTGGTAGCCGGCGTGGTGGGTGCCCGCAAGTTTGCCTACGACATTTGGGGAGACACCGTTAACGTAGCCAGCCGAATCGAAAGCAAGAGCGAACCCGGGCAGGTCAACATCTCGGAATCCACCTATCACCTGATAAAATACACATTCCGCTGCACCTACCGTGGCAAAGTGGAAGCCAAGAACAAGGGCCTTATCGACATGTATTTTGTTGATGAAGAACTGGTTGGAGCCCCCCAGTAAGCACTGGCATCACTCCGTCCCGCCCGACAGACCAATAATGTATTTAGCCCGAGTAGGGTCTGCTGGTGGGTTATCAAGATTTTTTTACGTTATTTTACCGCCAACGATCATTCAATTAGCCCCATGGCATTACAGATGAAACAAGAAGGCAAGTTCGAATACCTGGAAACGGGCGGAACGGGCGAACCCCTCGTGTTGCTGCACGGCCTGTTTGGCGGCCTGAGTAATTTCGGTGCACAGATCGAATATTTCAAGGACAAGTACAACGTCATCATCCCGACGCTACCGATCATGACCTTACCGCTCAGGAAAGTCTCCCTGGCCGGCCTGGTGGACTACCTGGAGGATTTTGTAAAGCATAAAGAATTCCCTTCCATCCACCTAATGGGTAATAGCCTCGGTGGCCATGTAGCCATTTTATACGCCCTGGCGCATCCTCAAAACATTGCCACCATCATTCTGTCGGGCAGTAGTGGACTATTCGAAAGTGCGATGGGGAACACCCTTCCGCCGCGTAAGAACTACGAGTTCATCAAGACGAAAACGGAGAGCACTTTTTATGATCCCACTATTAGCACCAAGGAGCTGGTCGACGAGGTATTCAGCACCGTAAACGACCGTAATAAAGGACTGCGGATCATCATGACGGCCAAGTCTGCGGTACGCCACAATCTAGGACATAAGCTAGATCAGATAAAGGCCCCTACCCTGCTTATCTGGGGAAATCAGGATACCATCACCCCGCCTTTTGTCGGGGAGCAGTTCAAGGAACTCATCGAAAATTCCGAGTTGCACTTCATCGACCTTTGTGCGCACGCCCCGATGATGGAGCGGCCAGTGGAGTTTAATGCGATTATGGGGGAATGGTTGGAGCGGCAGGCGGCGGCAACGGGGTAGTTTAAGAACAACCACTAAGGCATTAAGGCATTAAGTTCTAGACTAAGGGATGGGACTCAATAGAAGAACCTTCAGAGAAATGACTGTTTGGCTCCCCTGACTATTTACGCGAATCAGGCGCTAAAATGCCAAGGGCGGACGCTCGAAGCGTCCGCCCTTGGCATTTCAGCCCTTGATTCGCGTTATTTGACTAAAAATACTGTCCGAAGCCAAGCACGATTCCCCGTTCTTGCACGTTTCGCACGTCAATGCCGTAGTCGATTCGGATCAGTGCATTATATGCTTTCAAGCTAATGAGGCGCAGGCCTCCACCCAGGAAATGCCGAAAATTATCGGCGTCGAATACATCTTCGAGGCGACCACCGGGGTTTCGCCAGGAGCCGAAGTCGGAAAAGCCGACGAGTTGGGCGGCGAAGCGGTTGCGGTTATCCTTCCAGACGGTATGGCGATACTCCAGGTTGAGAACGAGCTGGGCGGTGCCTCGGTCGATGCGGTTACCGGAGCCCCGGATGTTTACCTGGCTATCGAGTACGAAGGGGGCAAATGGGGTATTTTCATTGGAGGAGATGCCGGCGCGTAAGCGTCCGGCAAGGTTGCCCCTTCGGCCCAGTAAGCGGTAGAGCCGAAAATCATGCCAAGCGATAAAAAAAGTAGGTTGATCCTGCTCCAGGTTAAAAACAAGCTGGGCGACCGACTGATGATCGGTACCCGATTGCCGCTCTCCGAAATGATCAACGTCGTTGATTCCGTGACCGAATTTCAGCAGGGCTTTATTCAGCCGGACATCGTCGGGGCCCGGGGCGTTTTCATCATCGCTGACTTTCAGGTAATGCTCGTAGAAGTTACTGACCCCGAAACGAAAGATATGCCGGTTAGGCGTGGTATAACAAAGGCCAGCACCAAAACTAAGATTAGCGTAGCGATAGTTGATCGTGACGCTTGGGAAGTAGACTGGCTCGATGGCAGCATAGCGCTGGATGTCTAATTGATACCCCCAGGGGCTTCCGCGAAAGGCGGCATTGGTCAAGCCCAGGTAGAAGTTGTGCTCACCAGCGTTGTTGAGGTAAAAGGCAGTCAGCTGCTGCGCTCGCCCTTGGAAGTGGATGTCATTGATCCCGATGAGGTAGAAAAGATTATCCTTTATTCCGCCAAGGTTGAGCATGGGGAATACCGTACGGCTTTCCTCGATGTCCCAATGAACCCCTGCGGGTTTCCCAGCGACAGAATCGATCAGGTAAACGGCCTGGGTGATGGCGGGCAGGTTGATCAGTTGCTGGCGGAGTTCGACAAGCGCTTGCTCCAGAGGTATTTCCGGGCTGGAGGCAAAAGTCAGGTTTTCCTCCGTTGTTCCGGGTTGAAAACCGATGCGTTGATCTACCAAATATTGCACCTGCGTGCGCGCCAGACCCGTAAAGTATTGAGGGAGCTGCGCCTTGACACCCCCGGTAACCAGGAAGGCAAGGATAAAGCAGTAAGAACGGAGGTGATGAATGAGCGGCATAGCAGAGGGGTAGGCGGCAAAAGTCGCTATTACAAATTAAAACGCAGCCCTAAATTCACCGTACTGGCGTTACCATCCACTGAATTCAGGAATTTATTATCAAAGGCCGTGACCAATAACTCCAGTTCAAATTTAGGGGTAAACTGGTATTTAGCGCCGGTACCGAGCTGGTAAAAGTAATCGAACGCTTCTTGCCAGAAAGGGGCGTAGCTGGCCAGGCCATAAAGCGTCGTCTTCGGTGTGGGGAAGTAGCTAATGATACCGGTGACAGGAGTGGAAAAACGGTTGATGCTGCCATTTTCCTTGCTACCGAAGTCTTCGAGGGAAAAGTCAACCTCCGCGAAGAGGGAAAAATTATCGCCGATCGGGAAGTCGTTGAAGACTTGGGTGAACCAGGTCGGGCTGTCCCAGTCAGTAAACCGGCCGCCTTCGGAACCTTCGAGGTTATCTGCCAGGGGAATCCAGAGCGCTGACTGGATGGAGAAGTTCGGCAGGTTGTTGAAGGGGGCAATCCGGAACTTCGGGCCGAAACCAGAAATGGCCGTACGACTAAAAGTTCCGCCGCTACCCAGCACATCAAAGTTGGAGGCCGTACCGGCTTCATCGTAGCGAACGCGGCGGTAGCGGAGGTCAAACCCGACGTTTACCCGGTTGCTGGCGCCGTAAAGCACGCTGGTACTGGTGGTAAAGAAAGAAGACCGCTCACCGGCGGCCTCTTGACTGTAAAGGTTGTTGAATATCTTTATTTCGAAGGTGCCTTTCTGAATGGTGGAAGAAACCACATAGCGGGCGGCGTTGTTCCCACCGCCGGTTGTGCCTGCACCCGCCGCCGCCAGGGCTTCTTTTTCCGGGTCCATATCTTCTTTTCCCCTCGCCGCAGGGTTGTCTGCCGAAGCCATGGCTTCTTTTTCCATGGCGTCAATGGCATTCATCTTGTCCTTTTTCCCTTCAGCTGCGGCGCGGCCGGAGGTCTTGTTCAGGCTCCAGTCGTACTCGTAGTAGCTCACCTTGGCACCAGCGGAGATGGCTTCCGTGCGGTACTTATTAATGAAGGCCAATACGTTGGCTTTGCTGCCGCCAAAATCTTTGGCGTACCATTCGAAGATCTTCGACAACTCCGCTTTTTCCCCGCTGGTCCGGATGAAGGTGGGATTGTTGAGGGCTAGTTTGGTTTGCTTGTTCAGCTGGGCTTCCAGTTTCGCCGGTTGGTAGGCGAAGTTGGTGATGGGCGGGCAGCCGAGGGCGCCGCACACCAGCACGAAGTGCAGGCGGGCATCAGGGAATTCTTTGAGCAGGAGATCCTTCTCCAGCTGGTTCAGCGTCAGTTTGCGCCCGGCGACATTCTGCTTCTTACCGTCAAAAAAGCCACCAACTTTCAATACCGACTGAAGCGGGTAGTTTTCCAGCGCTTGATTAATTACCAACAGGTTGTACGCATTGATCAGGAACGCCTTGCGATCATCTCCTTGCAAAGTTGACAGATTGGTTTCGGCAATGTCCGTGACCAGGGAATTCAGTTCAACAGAAGCTTTCAATCCGGTATAATCGACCCGACCGTTTTTGACGTAAGCCTTAAGTAGCGCATCCGTTTCTGCTAAAAATTGAGTGGGCGTTCCAGCCGCAAAAATTCCAGCCGACAAAAATATGCTGAGGGCGAAAGTGAAGATTGATTTAAACATCTTGGATAAATTTAGAGGTTGTTGTTATTGATAGTGCAAAGATGGGGCGTCGAT
>JBLHRW010000263.1:0-7253 GCA_047626445.1 Neolewinella sp. | reverse complement strand
GAAAACCTCACGTAGCTATGGCTATGATCGGCTTTCAGTTAGTCGTCCAGCACCACGCTGCCTGCGTTAAATGTTCGAAGACTTAAGAACTCGACCACTAGTGATCGAGTAGCGTTGAGCATAATTAAACAACATAGGAGTCGGCAACTGGTGCTCCTAATCTCCGAACTCATACATCGTTACGAAATAGGGCATTACGGAGTTATTCTTCAACCGTCGTTCATAGCGCCCGTCGATGAAATCGACATTAAGAGGTTACGCCGGCCCATGGGGCCGCGCTAAAAGAGTATCCTAAACTTGTTCTGCCTACCGCGTCAAGTACATGCTACGGTTCCGGTCCAACTCCCGGAAGAACGGATCGGTCATATCCTTAACGAAGCGGATGGATTCGCCGGTAGACTTCATTTCCGGGCCGAGCTGCTTATCTACGTTCGGGAACTTGTTGAAGCTGAATACCGGCACCTTAATGGCAAAACCACTGGGTTGCGGGTTGATCACGAAGTCTTTGAGCTTGTGGGTGCCCAGCATCACTTTGGTCGCGATGTTGAGGTATGGAACCTTATATGCCTTAGCGATGAAGGGGGTGGTTCTGGAAGCACGTGGGTTGGCTTCGATCACGTAGACCGTTTCCACACCAGTTTCCTTCTCGGTCTTGATGGCAAACTGAACGTTGATCAGTCCTTTGGTCTTGAGCGCGAAGGCAAGCTTCTCCGTGTATTCCCGCATCTTATTTACGGCGTCTACACTCAGGGAGTAGGTCGGTAAAACGGCAGAAGAATCACCGGAGTGAATACCCGCAGGCTCGATGTGCTCCATGATGCCCATAATGTGTACTTCGTCACCGTCGCAGATGGCGTCAACCTCTGCTTCCTTTGCTCTGTCGAGGAAGTGGTCGACCAAGACCACCATTTTAGGATCTTTCTTGAAGATGGTAAGCACGTGGCGCTCCAGCTCGTCATCGTTGATGACGATCCGCATGTCCTGTCCGCCAAGCACGTAGCTGGGGCGGACCAATACCGGGTAGCCTACGCGAGCCGCCACGTCGAGGGCTTCATCAGCGTTTTTGGCGGTACCGAAGTTAGGGTAGGGGATCTCCAAATCCTTGAGTAGGTTGGAGAACCGGCCCCGGTCTTCGGCAAGGTCAAGGCTCTCGTAGCTGGAGCCAAAGATCTTAATGCCCCGGTTGTGGAACTCTTCGGCCAGCTTAAGTGCGGTTTGTCCGCCAAGCTGGACGATGACCCCTTCGGGCTGTTCCAGTTCGATGATTTCCCGGATGTGTTCCCAGTAGACGGGCTCGAAATAGAGCTTATCGGCCTGGTCGAAATCTGTCGATACCGTTTCGGGATTACAATTGACCATGATGGCTTCGTAACCGGCTTCTTGCACCGCCCGCAGGCCATGCACACAACAGTAATCAAACTCGATGCCCTGCCCGATCCGGTTCGGCCCGGAACCAAGGACGAGTACCTTCGGCTTATCTGAAACAATACTTTCGTTCTCGCTGTCGAAGGTAGAGTAGAAGTAGGGGGTCTGGGCTTCGAACTCTGCGGCGCAGGTATCTACCATTTTGTAGGTCCGGCGGATGCCGAGTTCGTAACGACGCTTGGTCACGCCTTCTTCGTCGACCCGCAGCAAGTAGGCGATTTGAGCATCGGAGTAGCCGAGTTCTTTCAGTTCACGGAAGAAATCAGCGGGGATGTCTTCGGGGACGTTGTACCGCTGTACCTGCAGGTCGAGATCGACCAGGCGTTTGATCTGGTTGATGAACCAGGGATCGATCTTGGTAAGCTTTTGGATCGTTTTACGCGGTACCCCCAGGCGCAGGGCGTCCTTCAGGCGGAAGATCCGGTCGTCAGAAACGTTTTCCAGGCGGTGGAGGATATCGTCAGTTTTGATCCATTCCTTTTTGTCTGAACCCAAGCCAGCACGGCCGTTCTCCAGGCTCTGACAGGCTTTTTGCAGTGCTTCCAGGAAGTTCCGGCCGATGCCCATGACTTCACCCACGGATTTCATCTGCAGGCCGAGTCTGTGGTCTGCGCCAGGGAACTTGTCGAAGTTCCAGCGTGGCATTTTAACGATCACGTAGTCGAGGGTCGGCTCGAAGAAGGCGGAAGTTGTTTGGGTGATCTGGTTCTTTAGCTCGTCGAGGTGATAGCCCAGGGCAAGTTTTGCGGCGATCTTGGCAATAGGGTATCCGGTCGCTTTGGAGGCCAGGGCTGAGGAGCGACTAACCCGTGGGTTGATCTCGATGACGATGAATTCCTCGGTCTCGGGGTTCTGGCTGAACTGGATGTTACATCCACCGGCAAAATTGCCCATGCCACGCATGGCGATGAGCGCTTGGTTTCGCATGTCCTGGTACGCCTTATCAGATAAGGTCATTGCCGGGGCTACGGTGATGGAGTCACCGGTATGAATGCCCATCGGATCAAAGTTCTCGACGGCACAGATGATGACTACATTGTTGGCGGAGTCGCGCAGCAGTTCAAGCTCAAATTCTTTCCATCCGAGTACGGCCTTATCTATCAGGACTTCGTGGGTCGGGCTGGCGTCGAGACCTCTACGAAGCATGTCCGCGAACTCTTCCTCTTTGAAACAAAAGCCACCACCGAAGCCTCCGAGCGTATAGCTTGGTCGTATAACCAGGGGGAATCCGATTTCCTGTGCGGCCTCCATGCCTTCCAGAATGGAATTGGCAATCATCGCCGGAGCACATTTCAGCCCAAGCTTCTGCATGTGAAGGCGGAAAAGTTCCCGGTTCTCTGCCAAGTCGATGGCTTCGAGGTCAACGCCGATCAGGCGGACATTGTATTTGTCCCAAAGGCCAACTTCTCCACACTCAATGGCGAGGTTCAGGGCCGTCTGTCCACCCATTGTAGAAAGGACAGCGTCTATCTGCGGTTGTTCCCTTAAGACCTGTTCTATGTACTCAGGGGTGAGGGGGAGCAGGTAAATGTTGTCAGCCGTAGAGGGATCGGTCATGATCGTAGCTGGGTTGGGGTTAATTATGGTAACCTCAATCCCTTCTTCCCTCAAACTGTGGCTTGCCTGGGTTCCTGAATAGTCGAATTCACAAGCCTGACCGATAACAATGGGTCCGGAGCCTATGATGAGTACTGATTTTATGCTGGTATCCTTTGGCATGCCTAATGGGGTGTTTCAAATTCGCGCAAAGATAGCCAGCGCTGATAAGGCTAGAAGACTTTTTGGAAAACTTTTGCCAATCGAATTGAGCCTTTTTACATTTTCTTTCCTATAAAAAATATAAAGTGAGGGGAGTTGTTGAAAATTTATACTTGCTCTAATTCGCTAGAGGGGTCACGCTACCCCTCCGTTTGTCTCTAGGTTTTTTCCTGGGGGATGGAGCCCTCTTTAGGGACGCCGTATAAATAACGTACTGGTTTTTGACCTGACGTTTTTGTGCTCACCGAACTTACAAATCCTTTCCGTAGCATATGGCTAGTGGCCGGGCAAATAGGACAATAGCACCAACCTGATCAGATGAATGATTGAGAGATTCACCTTGAATCGTATCGATGTATATGGTAATCGTTACGACAAACGTCAATAGAGGCGAACCTGAGGTTCGCCTGAATAAAAGCCACTCAGGTAAAGTCAACAATCGTTTCACACCATCAGGCTACATCCCCACAAACTCCACCACTTCAAGGCCATATCCTTCCAAACCAATCCGGTTCTTAGGGTTATTGCTCAGGATACGCAACTTGGACACCTTAAGGTCCCGAAGTATCTGCGCACCGATACCGAAGTCTCGTTGCTCCATGCTGGCGGGTTGTCTGGTTTGAACCTCCGCACCGTTTTCTAGCCGTGATTTCAGCAGGCGAAGCCCTGCGATCACTTCACTTCCGTCTTGGTGGGGGCGCATGAACAGGAGGACGCCCTTGCCGGATTCACTGATCTTTTCCAGGGGGCCGTGCAGCCCCGTACTGAATCCACTAAGCAGGCTGTGGAGCAGGTCCCGGCTGCTGGTGCTGGCATGTACGCGGGTCAGGACGGGTTCGTCCACCTGCCATTCTCCGTGAGTCAGGGCGAGGTGCACGTCGTTGTTGGTGGTTTGCCGGTAGGCGTGGAGGCGGAATTTTCCGTAGCGGGTGTCCAGGTCCATTTCGAATTCTCGTTCCACCAAACGCTCGGTTTGTAGCCGGTAGGCGACGAGGTCTTCGATGCTGATGATCTTGAGGTCGTGTTCCTTGGCCAGCTCAATGAGGAAGGGCAGGCGTGCCATCTCCCCGTTGGGTTTCAAAATTTCGACAATGCAGCCGGCGGGGAAGAGGTTGGCCATCCGCGCCAGGTCGACCGCGGCCTCGGTATGGCCGGTACGACGAAGTACGCCACCTTTCACGGCCCGCAGCGGGAAAACGTGGCCGGGGCGAGCAAAATCGGTCGGCTTGGCACTCCGCTCCGTCATACGACGCATGCAGGTTGCCCGGTCAAAAGCAGAAATTCCGGTGGTGCAGCCACCGCCGATCATATCGATACTAATGGTAAAGGCCGTTTCGTGGATGTCCGTGTTGGTCGCCACCATCATGGGGAGGTTGAGTTGGTCGGCCAGCTCATCATTGATGGGGGTACAGATCAGACCACGTCCGTAGGTGGCCATAAAATTGATGGTCTCCGGCGTTACCCGCTCGGCGGCGCATACGAAGTCACCCTCGTTTTCCCGGTCTTCATCGTCGACGACAATGACGATTTTTCCCGCCCGTATATCGGCGACGGCCTCCTCGATCGTATTGAGTTGAAGGCGTTGATTGGTGTCAGTGGTGGTGGTGGTGGCGTCAGTGACGCTGAGTTGGTTGCCAGACATTTGATTTGATTCCGGTTAAGTAACGAAAGAAGCCGACCAGTAGGGCGGCGTTCATAGCTAAAAAATAACGCAGGCCACGCAGGACCCGTAGATGAATACCAAGGGCTGCCAACGCAAAGTCCGCTGCGGCCAATGCCGGCACAAGGCCAAGCAACAATGCAAACAGAGGAGTTGCCCAATGGTTGCCCAGCGTTAGGAGTAGAAGCAGGACACAAATTGCGCCGGTTAGGACAAAAAATGGGGTCCACCAGCGAAGAATCTTATGGCTGAAGAAGACAAAGGCCAATGGGTTCTTGAATGGAGGCCACCAAAGTTGGCGGAAGCGCACCAGGTTTTGCCAGTTGCCACTACTGATGCGAACCTTGCGGCGAAACTCGTCCTTTATGGATTGGCCGACGCCTTCGTAAACAATGGCATGCTCGCTGCTTACCCCGCGCCAGCCCGCTTCGTAGGCGGCCATGCAGAGGTAGAAATCATCTACCAGGAAATTTCCAGGTACCGGCCGGAAGGCACTGGCGCGTATGGCCCAACACCCTCCGAACGGACCGATCATTGCCCCCCAGCGTCGTCCTTCCGCTCGTTTGATGGTTACTTCGCGATTAATATAAGTCGTTTCGGCCCGCCCGATGCCTTCTGCCTTCCCACCGGTCTGTACCATTGTAGCATCCACCACACCTATTCGCTGGTCGTTGGTCATTGGTCGGACTAACGCAGAAATGGTGTCAGGGCGCAGCATTACACTGGCATCTGTCAATACGAAAACACCTTCACTTCCGGCCGTTGCGGCCAGTTGATTGATGATGTTTGGCTTACCCTGCCGAGTGGTGAAAAGGGTAATACGAAGCCGGGGGTCGCGGGCAGACCACGTCTTCAGAATTTGGTTAGTGCGATCGGTACTACAGTCGCTGCCGACGTAAAAAACCATTGGCCCCGGATAATCCTGCGCCCCAAGGCCGGCAAGTTTTTCTTTCAGCACGGCCTCCTCGTTATGGGCGGCCATAAGCACAAACACGGGGGGATGGAGGGGGGGCGCGCTTCCTTTATCCGCATTTTGCACCTGCGTCCGCGCCTCATCGTCACTTCCTGATAGGACCCACATCGGGTAAAATACGTAGCTGTGCGCAACGCAATAGAGGCAAAAAACCAGAATTATGAGTAAAATGACCGTCACTATGGCAAAGGTATACACTGTCTGATCAAAGTAATCAGAGCGTCAAATAGTCAAGGAGTCAAGCATTACGGGACTATTTGACTACTAAGGGCGCGGTCGCAGGTACAATAAATGGACTTGAAGCAGTGTGGGAGAGCGCGGTGGTTACTGCAAAGCCATGTATAAACCAGCGGCCAACGCTCCGCCGGTAATTGGGCCGAGAATCGGAATCCAGGCATAGCCCCAATTGCTGCCTCCTTTGCCCGGGATGGGCAAAATGGCGTGCGCGATACGTGGGCCGAGGTCACGTGCCGGGTTGATGGCGTAGCCAGTTGTCCCTCCCAACGATAGACCGATCGCCAAGACGACTAAAGCGACGGGAAGAGCATCGAGGGAACCAAGTTTTCCGTCAGGAGTGCCAAGGTTGGGGGCCGTCAGGTATAACACGGCGATGGCGAAAGCGAAGGTGGCCAGTAATTCCGAGATGAAATTTGAAGGTGTGTCTTCGATGGCCGGACCAGTGGAGAACGTACCCAGGATGGCCCCCGGATCAGGCTCTGCAGCGTAGTGTGGCCGGTACTGCAGCCAACATAAAGTCGCTCCGGTGATGGCCCCGAGTACCTGCGCCAGGAAATACATCGGGACTTTAGCCCAGGCAAACTTACCTGCAGTGGCCAGTGCCACCGTAACCGCCGGGTTAAGGTGCGCGCCAGAGGCTTCTGCGGAAACGAAAACCGCTACGAAAACCGCCATCGCCCAACCGAAGGACGTAACGATCCAGCCGCTGTTTTGTCCATAGGTTGCTTTAAGAGTAGTGTTGGCATTAACCCCGCATCCTAGTAGGATAAGGAGAGCAGTGCCGATAAATTCGCCAAGAAAGGGTGTCATAATCGCCAGTATTTAAACTATAATGTGTGTGCTGGTAAGGTAGCCGATATTTTTTGTTTTCCCAATAGTACTACCTCCCGATATGGCCATTACTCGATTTTCTATCCTTGTTTCGCTTCTGCTTACGTCGTTTCTAAACGCACAACCAGAAAAATATCAGCGTTTTAGTGCTTTTGGTTACGTTGGCATCAATCTGGGCCAGATTGATGCACCACTAGTGGTCGAGTTCATAAATATTCATCCATTTAACTTGCCATCGCGGCGCTGTACTTCCCAACTGAAAACCTCACGTAGCTATGGCTATGTTCGGCTTTCAGTTAGTCGTCCAGCACCACGCTGCCTGCGTTAAATGTTCGAAGACTTAAGAACTCGACCACTAGTACAGTGTAA
>JBLHRW010000262.1:0-7279 GCA_047626445.1 Neolewinella sp. | reverse complement strand
TGGACTTGGTGACCGCTACTCGGCTACCACCATCAACGGTCTCCGCCTACCAAGCATCGATCCTTACCGGAACAGTGCGCAGTTGGACCTGATCCCAACCAGCATCCTCGACAACATCTCCGCCTCCAAGACCTTTACACCCGACCTGCCCGGTGACTTCACCGGTGGTAATGTGGACATCAAGATCAAAGCGCTGCCTGAGCGTTTCACCTGGGGCATTTCGGCCTCTGGCAGCTATAATGGTCAGGCTAACCTGCAGGACAACTTTGTAACCTACGATGCTGGTGACGGCATTGGCTTGGGATATAATGATGGAACGCTGGATCGGCCGGCTAGTCTGAACCAGTATGAGGGCAGTGAGCTTGGCGTTTTGGAGAGCAATGCCGGCCGGCGTGCCCGCGGGGATGATGACTTAGCTGCAGGCGTTGATCAGGTTGCTAATGATTTGGGAAATGGTTTTAACCTCAACAGAAAAAAATCAGGCTTAGACTACAGCCTGAGTGCTAATATTGGCAACCAGTTTAGAATCGGCTCCATGCCAGTGGGGATATTTGCCACTGCTAGTGTTAGCCAGGACTTTAGCCAGTACAATAATGGTCGTCGTGGAAACTTTGTCAACCCGGGTGACGGTGGTCCGCTACAAGAGATCTATGATGTCCGGGATGATAAGAGTACCCAGGCGGGTAAAGTTGGCGGTATGTTTGGCGTAAGCTTCAAGCCGAACCCTTCCAACGAAATCACCTTCTACGGTCTGTACAGCCACCAGGGATTTACCGAAGGACGCGTCCTGCAAGGTTCGAATGAGAACAAAGGAGCCAGTGGTGATGCCGATAACTTCTATCGCTCACAGGCTTCTACTTTCCTGGAGCGTGAGTTGCTCAACTACGTTGCCCAGGGCGAGCATGTCCTTACTGGCCTCGGTGGGGTGAAAATAGAATGGACAGCCAACTACGTTGACAGCAAGCAGAACGAACCAGACCTGCGTTTTGCGGAGTACATCCAGCAAGGGGAGAACTTTATTATCGACCCTTCTCAGTTCTCTCGTCCGAGCCGTTTCTTCCGGGAGTTGGCCGATGATTCTTACCAAGGGAAATTAGACATTACCATCCCTTTTCTGCAACAGAAAAGCCGCGCTAACAACTTCAAGCTTGGTGGTCAGTACCAGACGAAGGAGCGTAGCTTCAACGAGAATATTTTCGCTTACGATAACCGTTCTGGTATTTCTTTCAGCCAGGCTGGCGGAGATTTCGGTACCTGGCTTGGCGCTGATAACCTCGGCATCATTGGCGGCGAATCCGGACGGAACGAGATCGGCGTTTTTGCTTTTGACAACTCCAACCTGGCCAACAGCTATACCGGCATCTTCGACGTAGCGGCTGCTTACGGTATGTTCACCTACGAAGTGACTCCTCGCCTGAAGGCGGTGGCTGGTCTCCGTGCTGAGCAGACAACTATCTTGGTAGAAAGTGCCGTTGTCCCGAATGAAATTGCCATGGCCGCCGAGAATATGCGCGAAGTGGATCAGGATCGGATCGATGATAATACTGCAAACATTGACGAGACGAACCTCATGCCTGCCCTCAATCTGATCTTTAAGGCAACTGAAAAATCAAATCTTCGCCTCGGATTCTCCCAGACAATTGCCCGCCCGAACATGCGGGAGGTTGCACCTTTCGGTAGCTTCGGCTTCCTCGGTGAACCAACGGTATTTGGTAATCCAGATCTTCAGTTGACTAATATCGACAACTACGACCTCCGTTACGAGATCTTCCCCAACGCCGGTGAAGTAATCGCCTTCTCTGCTTTCTACAAGCAGTTCACCAACCCCATCGTAACCACCTTCCGCCTTTCCGGTGAGCAGCAGTTTACCTGGACGAACTCTGAAAGTGCTGATCTCTACGGTATCGAACTCGAGTTCCGTAAGTCGTTAGGTTTCCTTAGCGAGAAGCTGCAGAACTTCACCTTCAGCAGTAACCTGGCCTATATCCAATCCAGCCAGGAAATTGATGCTCGTGAGGTAGAGCTTGGCCAGGAGGTAGACCCTGAATTTAGCGGAGAACGCGTCTTCAACGGCCAGTCGGACATCGTAGCCAACGCTAACCTGGCCTTCCGCACGCCGGAAACCGGCTGGGACGCCATCATCGCCTACAACTACTTCAGCGACCGCCTGCAGTCTATCGGTGCCGTTGGCTCACCCGACATCTTCGAGCAGGGCCGTAGTCAGCTGGATGTATCTGTTTCCAAGACCATCAATAATTTCAAGTTCAGCTTCCGCGCCCGGAACCTGCTGAACCCTGACTTCAAGACCTTCTCCGACTTCAAAGGACAGGAGTACATCTTTAGCCAGTATACGCGTGGGCGTGATATTAGCTTGGGTGTTAGCTACAGCCTTTAGTAGTAGGTAGTAAGTAGTAGCACATTTGACTACTTACTCACTACCCACTATTTGACCAGCAAAGATTTTGCACTAGATTACTTTGTAATCAATTTTCAACGCCTCTCGCTTTTGTGGGGGGCGTTTTTGGTTTCAGGCGCGGCCGCAGGAGCAAAGCAAGTGGTAAAGCAATCCCTTAACCCACCCATTACTGCTCCTTAACATACCTCCACTGCACCTGCGACCGCGCCCTAAAAAGCTTAACACTGGCACGGCCCTTCTTAATCCAGCGTTCATCCCATCGTTTCAACGACTTAACGTAGCCAGGAGACCTTTGCGGCTCACTAGTCTACATTACATGAAACGCTTTACTCTACTTCTATTCGGTAGCTTTTTTGCTATAGCGGCCTTTGCTCAAACCGGCACCCTAACCGGCCGGGTAATCGATGAGGGCAACCTACCGCTGGCTGGGGCAACGGTCTTCTTTAATACCGAAGCCATCACCGTGTCTGATGCTAATGGCTTCTTCGACATCCGGAACCTGCCCACCGGTGAGCACGCGCTGAAAGTAACCTACATCGGGTTTACCGATTTCACGCAGTCGCTCACGATTGCTATTGATGAAACGACGGAGTTGGACGTACAACTGCAGCCTGGTGTTTTGTTGGCCGAAGTGGCCGTCATCAGCCAATTACGTGGCCAGGCGCGCGCCCTGAGTACGCAGCAGGCCGCCGTCAACATCACCAACATCATCGCTGCCGATCAGATCGGTCGCTTCCCCGACCAGAACATCGGTGACGCCCTCAAGCGCATCCCCGGCGTCAACGTGCAGTACGACCAGGGCGAAGCCCGTTTTGGCAACATCCGCGGTACGCCGCCCCAGCTCAGCTCCGTGATGATCAACGGCGAGCGCATCCCCTCGGCCGAAGCTGAAAGCCGCTCCATCCAGCTCGATTTGATTCCGGCCGACATGGTCCAGGCCGTAGAGGTCAGCAAGGCCGTTACGCCAGATATGGACGCTGATGCCATCGGCGGTTCCGTCAACCTGATCACCCGCGCCGCGCCCTACGAGCGGCGAATCAGCGGTACCCTGGGCGGAGGCTACAACCTGCTGGCCGAAGAACCCACCTTCAACGGCTCCCTCATCTACGGCGATCGCTACGCCAACGGTAAGCTTGGCGTCATCGTCAGTGGCTCCTACTTCGACAATAACCTGGGCTCCGATAACGTGGAAGCCGAATGGACCTACGACGATGCCAACGACAACAACCGGTTTGACGCCGGCGAGAACGACTACCCAGAAGAAATCCAGATCCGCCAGTATTACTTGCAGCGCATCCGCCAGAGCTACTCCCTCAGCCTAGACTATAAATTTAATCCCAAAAACACTGTTTTCTTTCGGAGTATTTACAACCAGCGCAGCGATTGGGAAAACCGCTACCGGGCCGTCTTCAAAGACATCGAAGAAGTTGATGGCCAGTGGGTCGCTGAAATGGAACGGCAAACCAAGGCGGGTACGGAAAACGAGAAGTTCGCTCGTTTGGAAGACCAGGAAATGATGAATTTCAGCCTCAGCGGAGAACACCTGATCGGGAAGCTGAAAACCACCTGGAGCGCCAACTACGCCCGGGCTTCCGAAGACCGGCCCAACGAACGGTATTATGAGGCCGCTACCGATGGCACCGTACCCGTCAGTGTGAACTTCACTAATCCGGAAGAACCACTGATTTCCGCAGTAGAGACGGCGTTTCAAGGCCCTTCTTCTGCCTGGGAGTTGAGCGAAATTACGGAAGAGACCCAGTTTACGAAAGACGTAGACCTTAACGGCCGGCTGGACTTTGAACTGCCGCTTACCACCGTCGGGCCAAGCCGGAACACCCTCAAATTCGGTGCTCGCCTGCGGACGAAGAGTAAAGTCCGGACTAACGACTTCTTTGAGTTCGAACCTGTGGCAGATAACGTCTTTGACCAGGGCCTCAACAATCTGGCAGACCAGACCAGGGACAACTTCCTGGCCGGAGATTATCAGGCTGGCTCCTTCATCAGCCGTGAATACCTGGGCAACCTGAACCTAACCGGTTCAGACTTCGAAGGGGAACAGGCCCTCAGTGAACTGGCGGGTAACTTCGACGCCGACGAAAGCATCGTTGGCGGCTACGCCATGATCGAACAGCAACTGGGCCCTAAGCTGCTGGCTGTCGCCGGCGTTCGTCTCGAACGTACCAGCCTGGAATACTCTGGCTTCCGCTACGACGACGAGGAGGAAACCCTGACGGCTACGGACAAGGCAACCTCCGACTACACCAACATTCTACCAGGGCTTCACCTGAAGTACAACCTGAAGCAAAATACCCTTCTACGATTCGCCTATACCCAAACCCTTGCGCGACCCAACTATTTCGACCTTGTTCCTTACCGCCAGTTAGAAGACGGCGAAGACATCAGCATCGGTAACCCTGACATTGACCCGACCCGGAGCCTTAACCTGGACCTAATGCTGGAACACTACTTCGGAAGCATCGGCCTGGTGTCAGGCGGTATATTCTACAAGAATATTGATGATTTCATCGTCAATCAGACGTTCGACGATTTTACTTTTGAAGGCACGGAATACAACAGCTTTTCACAGCCGATTAATGGTGGTAGCGCCCGACTACTCGGTCTGGAAGTCGCCTTCCAGCGGCAGTTGGGCTTTATTTCTCCAGCTTTAGAAAACTTCGGCCTCTATTTCAACTACACCTTTATCGATTCTAAGGTGACGGACTTCAATTTCGAAGGTAGGGAGAGCGAGAACCTTGCGCTCCCCGGTGCGCCGAAGCACACGCTGAACGCCTCTCTCGCCTACGATGCTGGTAAATTGACCACACGGGTTTCCTTCAACTTTGCATCCGACTTTATCGATGAAGTTGGTGACGAAGCCTTCACGGATACCCATTACGATGCGGTGACTTATCTCGATTTCAACTTCAACTACAGTCTTAGTCCTCGCTTTACTTTGTACGGTAATGCCAACAACTTACTGAACCAGCCGTTGCGGTACTTTCAGGGAAGTAAATCGCGGACTTTCCAGGCGGAGTACTACAACGTCCGCTTCGATCTGGGCGTAAAGTTTGACCTTGTTAAGTAATAAAGTTCCTTTTTTTTCTTCTGCTGTAAGCCCGCTTCTTGAATCTTCACGGAGCGGGCTGATTGCTGCTAAAACAACTCTGCTATCAAATACATAATCTTATTGCTCTTTTCGCTTCTTGAAATGGCTTGTCAACACGAAGTACCTGTTTTGTCATCAGAAACGGTCGTTGACGCTGCAACAACGGAAGCCCGGGAAGACAGCCTCGCCCTCGCACTGGCCTATGCTGGCCAGGGAACGATTCGGCCGGCGGTCTTTGCCACGGTGGAAACGGCCAATGCCCAAGCACAAAAAGAAGAAGACGCCGCGGATGATCCCGCTATCTGGCGACATCCGACAGATCCAGCCAAAAGCCTGATTTTTGGTTCCAACAAAACCGGTGGCCTTGCCGTCTATAATTTGCAGGGCGAAGAGGTCGACTATTACCCGATTGGTAAGGTGAACAATGTTGACATCCTGACGGAAGTCCCATTTGGCAACAGCAGTATTACGCTACTAGGCTGTAGTAACCGTAGTGACCAGTCCATCGATCTGTTTAGCATCGATCCCGAAACTGGCAAGCTCACGGATGTGGCGATCAATGCCTTACAGACGGATACCACCGAGATTGATGATATCTACGGGTTTTGTCTGGGGAGGAACAAGAAAAGCGGTGATGTTTATGTCATCATTAACGGTAAAAACGGTCGAATGCAGCAGTTCCGGTTATTGGAGCAATCCGGTAAGTTTGGCGTAGAACTGATACGTGATATTACCTTCCCCAGCCAGACGGAAGGGATGGTGGCCGATGCAGAATTAGGCTGGCTGTATGTTGGGGAGGAAGCAGCCGGTATCTGGAAACTATCGCTTGATCCGGCGCAAGAGGTGGCGGGCGCGCAGGAGCAACGAAAGTTGGAAGGAGCTATGGTAGGCCGTAACCCAGCTATCGTAGCTGATGTGGAAGGGATCACCTTGGCGCGGACCGGGCCAGGCACCGGTTACCTAGTGGCTAGTATCCAGGGGAACTTCTCCTATGCGGTCTTCGACCGCGCGGGAGATAACGACTACCTCGGAAGCTTTAAGCTCCTTTCCAGTGCTACGATTGACGGCGTCGAGGACACCGACGGACTCGAGATCATGACCGGAGACTTTGGCCCTAACTTCCCTAACGGCCTGCTTGTTGCCCAAGATGGATTTAATTTTACGGCCGATACCCTGGAGCCTCAGAACTTTAAGCTGGTGGATTGGGGAGCGGTGCTGGAGGCTTTAGCCATTGACCCTGATGTCGCTGGCACTAATAATATTGAGTAGTTATTTCATCCTTATAATCCGTTGACCTCGCTTCAGTATTTTCTTTCGTTGGGATGGCAGAACCGCTTTCCAAGCGGGAACGGTCGAGTCGGCCTCTGGCTGCTTAATACGCTCGTTTGTTCACGTGCTCAGAGCGCAGCGTGACCACTCACCGGCGGAGACGGCGTTGTCCGGGTATCGGCTCACGGCTCTACGGCAATCTGGTTTGTGCCCGTAAGGTTCACCCCATTAATTGGCGCGAGCCGCTCTGCTCCAATACCTCCCCTCGCACCCAGTGGCCGCAGCCGAAAAAAATAGCCTCTAAGAATAACCAGGAAGACTTGAAAATGGTAAACTTAAAGCTGGATCAGATAATTAATAGCAGTAGGTGTTTCGGCGTTCTCCGATAAAACTAAACCACTGCCATACCCCTAGGTAAGCTTTATGGACCGTGGCCTCTTTAGTCTGGAAAATGTCTTTAAATTCAGGAAGTAGTTGCGCCTCCAGCC
>JBLHRW010000261.1:0-7300 GCA_047626445.1 Neolewinella sp. | reverse complement strand
CCACCACACCCCTGAAAAAGAAGCTACTGGAACCGATCGCTTTGAAGATGTTTACTACGAACACGGGATCGGAAAAATTACCAGTGTCGTAGCGACGGACCCTCATTCTTATACGGTTAAGAGTACCGGAAAAGCTGAATTAAAGCTTCAGATTTGGAACGATCGAACGATTCGTTTCCGCTACAGTATTGGTGCTCCTGGTCGTGATTTCAGCTATGCGATAGCAGATGAGGCGCGGCCGCAGGATGCAAAAACGGGGATTAGAGAGCAAAAAACGGCCTTCATCCTTACTACTGCCGTACTTACTGTAAAAATTGCTAAAAAAGACGGCCGGGTTACTGTTGTCGATAAAAATACCGGGCAAACACTACACGACTATGCCGCGGGATTCTACGGCCGTTCCACCCTAAACCGTGGCCTCGAGCAGGTTCGGATTCAACTTAAAACGGATCCGCAAGAAGCCATTTACGGCCTTGGCGACAAGGCTTGGGATACCAACTTGCAAGGGGCAAAGTTCTCCAACTGGAATTCCGATTCCTTCGCTTATGGCAAGAGCCACGAAGCGCTTTACCGCAGCATTCCTTTCTACTATGGCTTACGGGAAGGCGCAGCTTACGGCCTCTTCCTCGACAACACTTATCAGAGTCATTTCGACTTCAATACCAAGAAAAACGGAGTGGCCACCATCTGGGCCGAGGGCGGAGAATTTGATTATTACTTCATTTACGGGCCCTTACTCAATGACGTTGCCGCCCAGTACCACCAGCTGACCGGGCTCCCCGAACTACCACCACTTTGGGCGATGGGTTTTCACCAATGCCGCTGGAGCTACTATCCCGAAAGCCGGGTACGAGAGCTGGCCAAGTCGTTCCGTGCCAAAAAAATCCCCTGCGATGCGATTTACCTCGACATCGATTACATGGATGGTTACCGGTGCTTCACCTGGAACAAAGAGCACTTTCCTGACCCGAAGAAAATGATCGGCGACTTGAAGGAAGATGGCTTCCATACCGTAGTCATGATCGATCCGGGTATCCGGGTGGATGAAGCATACGACGTTTACACCTCCGGGATGGAGGAAGACGTTTTCTGTCGCCGCGCCTCCGGCGAGGTGATGCAAGGCCCAGTATGGCCGCAGGAATGTGTTTGGCCTGATTTTACCGACCCATACGTCCGAGACTGGTGGGGGCCGCTGTACCGTGAGCTTTACGTTGATCACGGCGTAAGCGGGTTTTGGAACGACATGAATGAACCGGCTATGTTCAAGGTCAACAGCCTGACCTTCCCGAAAGACGTCATGCACGACTTCGACGGTGACCCAACCAACCACAAAAAGGCACATAACGTCTACGGCATGCAAATGACCCGAGCCAGCTATGACGGCCTGAAGGTATTGCAGCCAGCCAAACGGCCCTTCCTCCTTGGGCGGGCCAGCTTTAGTGGCGGGCAGCGCTACGCTGCCCTTTGGACGGGAGACAATGTTGCCAGCTGGGAACATCTTCAAATTGCCAACCGACAGTGTCTCCGGCTGGCCATCAGTGGCTACAGCCTGGTGGGTACCGACATTGGCGGTTTCGTAGATAACCCAACGCCGGAAATGATGACTCGCTGGCTGCAACTTGCTGTTTTCCACCCGGTTATGCGCATCCACAGTATGGGCAACAACGCCGACGGCGCCGCTGAAGCTGAAGCAGATGCCGTCAAGAAAGCAGAAGAAGAAAACAGACAAGACCAAGAGCCCTGGGTACACGGTAAGGAAGCCACCAAGTATAACCGCCGGGCCATCCAGATGAGGTATCAACTCCTACCCTACCTCTACAGTAGTTTCCGCCAACATCTCCAGACCGGCATCCCCGTGCTGCGGAACCTGTTCTTTTATGACCAGACGGATAAGAATTGCCTAAAATATGGAGACCAATTCTTGTACGGCACGGATTTAATGGTTTGTCCGGTGCTAAAGAAGGGCATCAAGACCATGCCTGTGTACCTGCCCAAAGGCAGTTGGTACGACTTCTGGACGGGTGAACGTCATGACGGAAAGCAAGTCCTCAAGGTTAAGATCAAGGCGGATCGCATCCCAATTTTCGTCCGTGCAGGTGCTACTTTGCCATCCGTAGATGTTGTACAGCATACGGCAGAAATGAGCAATTTACAACACATAGAACTTAGTGTCTTTGCTGCGGAAAGCGGCGAAAGTACCTTCTACTGGGACGCAGGCGAAGGTTACGGTCATGAGGCCGGGCAGTTTACGGAAAGGACTTTCAGCGTAAAGACCTCGGGCAAAAAAGTTAGCCTACGACAGACGGTGAAAGGAGATTATAACGCTAACTTCCGGCACGCCAAGTTGCGCTTTATTGGTCTTTTACAGCCACCCACAAAATTCACCCTAGACGGTAAAAAAATGACCTCTGGGATATTCTACGCCAACCGGGCAGTCATCATTACTGTTCCTTTCAATTTTGAAGAGGTAGTGATTGGGTGATTAGCAATTCCTGATTGTTAATTCAAGATTGTGCGTCAACGATTCATGGATGATAAAATAATGGAATAGGGAGCAAACCAAACCTCTGGACAAGACTATGATTTAATTGGGATGGTAACTTACTTACGCTAAAGTGCAGGCCTGTGAGACAAAGCTTTTCGAGCTGTACCTCTGCTGGCTTCGCTCGTTAAGGGCCGCCGTATAAATAACTTACTGGTTTTTGACCTGACGCTTTTGTTCTCCCCTCGCTTAAAAATCCTTTGCATAGCCTTTGCCAAGTGACCGATGAAGCAACGGAGTTCAGGATAGAAAGTCGTCGCAGGTAGCCCGAAGCGCTAAATTTAGACACGCTCTAAGAACCAAGAGTGGGTAATCAACTGTTAGTAATCCAGAATTTATAATCAGCAATTAATACTCCCTCTCCCCATGTTTACCGGAATCATAGAAGCTGCAGGCACCATTACTCACCTGGAACAGGAAGGTGACAACGTTCACTTCACCGTACAGTCGTCGATTAGTAATGAACTTAAGATTGATCAAAGCCTGGCCCACGACGGTGTCTGCCTTACGGTAATTGCCCTCACTGAAAACACGCACACCGTCACTGCCATCCGGGAAACGATGGACCGTACCCGCCTGGGAGAATGGACGGTTGGCGATCGGGTCAACCTTGAGCGGGCGATGCAGGCCGGTGCCCGCCTGGACGGGCACATCGTACAAGGCCACGTCGACACTGTAGGTGAATGCCTTGGAGTAGCAGAAGCTGGTGGTAGCTGGTATTTCACTTTCCGTTATCAGCTCAGTCCGGAAACCCTGTTGGTAGACAAAGGAAGTGTTTGTATCAACGGCGTTTCCCTTACGGTGGTGGAACCCGTTGATGATACTTTTAAGGTGGCCATCATCCCTTACACCTACGAATTCACCAACTTCAAGGCGCTGGCCGCAGGTAAAAAGGTCAACCTCGAGTTTGACATTATCGGCAAGTACATTGCCCGGCAGATGGCCGCTTACCGTAGTTAAACGTCACGTCAGACTGGCTTTGAATTATAGATGCATGGTTACTGGTAGCCACTCGGTTGAGGGTATCCTCACCCGAACAGCCTGATCCTTAATGATTGTTCTTCGCAGTACTTCGTACTCAGGAGGGACACCTTCAGCCGATTTCTTCAACCGACCATTACTTCTCAATTACCCGGATTACGAAGTGTTTAGCTATACAGCTGACACATATCCGTAAAATAAGGTTAAGGCCCTAAGAATACCGCGTGAATAAAGAAGATTGATCGGACCTTGTGCCTATTATCAAAAAACACCTCCTATTATGAAGCAAGTACTACTCCTTAACTTTCCTTTTCATCAGCCTGAGCCTTAGTGCTCAGCATCTCGCTGGTTCTTTCCCGCAAGATCAATCTAAAATTGCCCGCAGTAACGCACCGGCAGCGTCCCTATTTAGCTTGCCTATGCCCTCCGACTGGTCAAAGTCAGCAGTGCTAGACACCGTTTTTGCCCCAGCCCTCAGCCTGGAATGTGCTAATGCGCCCACCATTTTCAATAGTGACAACTCAGGTTATGTGACGGGGACCAATGGTTACGGGGACCTGGAAAAACTCCAGCGCATCGAGCTGCCGGAGGCGACCAATTTCAGCGTCAACTCAGCATTGGTTGCTTTCCTGATACCGGATTCTACGTTCACCTCCCGCGCGCTGGACAGCCAGAAAGTCGTTGTAAACGTGTATACCGACCTGAACGCGGACGGCTCCTTTGGAGATTTCGTCGGAGCTAGTGATACCGTTTTGGTTATTGACCTTGCGCTCGACACCACCGGCTTCTTTTTCAGCGACATCCCTTTCTCCACCCCAGCGGCGCTGACGGACGCTTCCAGCTTCATCCTTGGCATCAACTTGACGGACCTTTACCGAAGCGAGGTACGGGGTGACCTCGGGATCGTGTCTACCAACGCCGGTTGTGGTGACGGTAACAACGCCTTTGAGTTTTTCTTCAACAATATGGGAGGTTTATCCTTCAATACCATCAACGCAAATTGGGGCGGCCTGGACATTGAAATGCTCGTGGGTGCGACCATCGACCGGGACCCTTTCACGTCCGTTCGAACGCCCCTCACCGATTTCTCGGCTACCGCCTTTCCGAATCCTGCTGACGTCCAGTTGAGTATCCAATTCCAGGCGCCGGTTGCGGGCAATTACGTAACCAATTTGCTTTCTCCGAACGGTCAGATCGTCCGTACCCAAAGCACCGAGGCCTTACGTGGCAACGCTGCCGTAACCCTTCCCGTGGTTGACCTTCCGGCGGGCGTTTACCTGTTTCAGGTTCAGGGCACCACTGGTGTTCAGACTGGGCGGGTGGTAATTAGGTAGTGTTATTTGGTTGGCGACCATTGAACTATTGACGCGAATCAAGGGCTAGAACCAGGAGTATGGACGCCCGGAGGTCAATTTAATACTAATCGCACCAATACAGTCAATCTACCCCAGCGACAGCAGCCCCTCCGGCAAGACCATAGTCATGGTTTGAGCCTCCTCGTCCAAAGAAACAACCAGGTCTTCGTGGAGTGGGACCAGAATGCTTTTCCCCTCGTGGCTCAGTTCTGCGAGATGATGTTCCGGCATATCCATAATCCCGGTAATTGGGCCCAGGTCAGGGTAACCTTCAGCTTTGATGGTATAACCGATGATCGGATCCCAGGGCGTGAGGTCATCCCCTTCATCGATGGCGACAACCTGGGAGGCCAGCAGCCAGATCGGCTTATTGCTCAACAGGGTGATCTGTTCGCGGGAATCAAGGTGCTCAAATTTGGCGATGATGGCCCCGCCGCCGCGCAGGTATTCCGGAAAATAAGGAATGGCCGGATCACCGATCAGCAACGATTTGGCCGCCAACAGGTCATCTTCGTAAAATTCCTGTACGCGGAGTTTGATCTCCCCTTTGAGGCCGTGGGCTTTGCCCGTCCAGCCGATCTCTATTAAGTCCATGAAAGTCGAGTTGTCGGGTTATCAAGTTACGGGGCAAAGGTATATCGGAAGCGGGTAATAACAATGTGCTGTCCAACCTATTATTGCACCTGCGGCCGCGCCTAAAAAGTGAATGAATGAATAAAGTGAATGGCTACCGCAGCAACACCTGCTTCAAAATAAAGCCTTTTTCCGCCTTCTCATCCCAATTTATATCAATACACGCTCCAGTATCCCCCCCACAACAAACCCGGCATTGGGTATGGCGAGCATCGATAAAGCGCTCGACGAGACCGACGCCGGAAGCATAGACCTCGTAGGCCGAACGCAGATCAATAAGGTTATTGGTTTCAGCCTGGGTGATCAGAATGGTCTGGTCAAAGGACAGCCCCGTAGTGAGCGTCAACGGGACATCAATGGTGTCGTAGCGATAGTTCCAATCAAAGAAGACATCAAGGAATTCTCCTCCGATTATGATGTCCTGAGTATCATCAAAAGCGGTATGGCCATCCCAGCTTTTTTCATCGCGGAACGGGAACGTCAGTTTGGTGAACGCCAGGTTATCTTCTGTTCTTATGGCCACCTGGTTGGTCCTCCGGACGGTAAAAGTCTGCCGAAAACGCCAGTCACCACCGATAAGTGGTCGATCCCAGCGTTCCCCACGGAACTCCGTCACACCGTCTGCCGCCGTAAAGCTTTCGACCAGGGTTTCCCGGACCTCTAGTGTGGTGGTGTCATACACTACTCCCCGAGTGGTGTTCTGCACAATGATACTGTCTAACCGGTAAAACTTTGGCTGGTCCAATTCAAGTGGGAAGTAGGCGAAGTTGGCAGAGAAGTCGGCTGGCGGCTCAACTTCTTCCTTGCAACCCGACAATAGCAATAATAGTAATACGAAGGACGATAAGATAAACTTTGGCATAAGGCAAAGGTAACAGGGTAAGCCCGGTAAATTCAAATATTGAATCCCCAACAAATAACGAAATAAGGCGTGTGCCATTGCCTGAACGGAAAGACTATTCTTCCACGAATGGAAACCCGAGGACCACCCGAACTTCCGGGGTGATCTTGACGGTGATTTTGAGAATGAGCGGGTCTTTCAGCGGCGCCCTGGTTTGTCGCTGGAGGCGGTAGGCGGTACGAATAGTGGAGAGGACCATAGTGATGGCCGTTTCCCCTTTGTGCTCGGCAAGTCGCTGTGCGATGGCCTCATCCGACCAGTTTTTGTGGGCCCCCAACAGTTCCACGTTTAGAGAAGGGCTGAGCGCCAGGCCCATAGAGAAGCTGGTGATCTCCAGGCCGTATTCTGCCAGTTGCGGGAAAATTTTGAGCCAGTCTTCAATCAAGGTCAAAGTTTTCTCTTTCGCGCCTTCGCTGACGGTGCCGGCCAGGTCGTTTACTCCTTTAAGGGTCGCATTCCAAAGATCAGAGAGCATAGGTTATCGGATTATCGGGTTATCAAATTGTCAAGCTAATGAGACGACAAGTTAGGTTAATCAGGCGGGGCCGCAGGTGCAATTATGGGTAAAGGAACGGGGTTTCCTTCCGCCGGCCGGGGTTTAGGGATGAAGCCCCGTAGATAATCGACCGGCGTCCGGGCCAAGCAACCTGGTGGACCACTAGTGGTCGAGTGCATAAATATTCATCCATTTAACTTGCCATCGCGGCGCTGTACTTCCCAACTGAAAACCTCAGGTAGCTATGGCTATGATCGGCTTTCAGCTGGTCGTCCAGCACCGCGCTGCCTGCGTTAAATGTTCGAAGACTTAAGAACTCGGCCACTAGTACAGTGTAATCTTTGGCGACGGAGAAGGTCATCGTGAGCACGGCCCCTTACTCATCGAGTAAG
>JBLHRW010000260.1:0-7339 GCA_047626445.1 Neolewinella sp. | reverse complement strand
CTTGACGACGCTCCGCGTCGTTAAAAAATAAGGGTCCTCTCCGTTACCTGGGACTGCGTCGTTCCTCCTTGTCCCAGGCAACTCAAGTGCAGTCGCTACGCGACAAACCGAGACATTCAAAAACTTAGTTTACACTGTACTAGTGATTCAAATCCAACGCGCTAGTTCGAGCGTAGCGAGCAGATGCTTGCGGTAGCTATTCTATCATTCTCTTATTCAATTATTCTCCAGCTCAAAACAAATTTCTCCCGACCTTACACTCTAACATTCTAACAGACCAAATGACCATAGATTCCCTCTCCGTCCGCGACCCCAAATTTCAAAGTCTCAACCCGCCCCACCAAATCCCCCTGGTGGCCGCCTCCAGTTTTGTTTTCGACAGCATCGAAGAAGGCATGGCGATCTTTAACGGAGACCAACCGGGGCACGTTTACGGCCGCTTCGGGAACCCGACGGTTGATGCAGCGGCGGAAAAGATCGCCGCCCTCGAAGGCTTCGGCCTCGACCAGCCCGCGGCCGGTCTATTCTGCAGCAGTGGTATGGCCGCCATCGCTACCGTCTTCCTTGGCCTCTGCGAACCGGGAGACTGCATATTAACCCAAGCTGATCTGTACGGCGGCACCACCGGTTTGCTCCAACAGCTTGAAAAACGGGGCATCCACACCGTTACTTGTGATCTAAGAGACCAAGAAGCCGTCACCAATGCCTGCAACGGAGACCAGCGCATTAAGATTATATACGTCGAGACGCCCAGTAATCCGACGCTGCGGGTCACCGACCTGGAAGTCCTCGCCAACATTGCGCACGCCAACGATGCCTTGCTGGTTGCCGACAATACCTTTGCCACCCCTTTCGTCCAGCGGCCGCTGGCCTTCGGTGCCGATATAGTGGTGCACTCCACCACCAAATTCATCAACGGCCACGGCACCGGTATTGCCGGAGCGATCGTTTGCCGGGACGCGGAGTTGCTGCACGAAAAGCTGGGCCCCGTCTACCGATTATACGGTGGTAGCGGCAATCCCTGGGATGCCTGGCTGGTCCTCAACGGCCTGAAGACCCTCTCGCTGCGGATGGAACGGCACAGCCAAAACGCGCAGGTGATCGCGGAGTGGTTAGCGGCGCATCCTCAAGTCGTCAAGGTCAATTATCCTGGCCTGCCCGGCCATCCGGATAAAGACACCATAAAGGCGCAGATGGCGCAAAACGGGGGGATGCTAAGTTTCGAGCTAGCGGGCGGTACCGACGCCGGGATGTCCTTCATGAACAGGATCAAATTCTGTACCCTCACCCCTACCCTTGGCGACGTGGACACGCTGGTCCTTCACCCGGCCACCATGAGCCATCGGGGCTTGGACCCGGCCGTGCGCGCGGCGCACGGAATCCCCGACGGGCTGGTCCGCTTGTCCGTAGGAATAGAGGCGGTGGCGGATATTATTGCTGATTTGGAACAGGCGATTGACGGTAGTCGATAGTTTATAGTCGGTAGTCTATTCGAATACTGAACCATGAAACGTGGGCTAAATTCCAGATCGGACGCTCGCAGGTCAATTTACCGCTTAGCTGCTTCGCACCGAAGCGGCAAATCGACGCTACGAGGTCCTTACCCCACCAGTTGAAGTGTTAGCGAGGCTTTTCAACGAAGTTCGGGCTCAAAAGATGCCGAGCAGGATGGTGCAATTAATTTTGTCCGAGTACTTACTTCCGATCTATCATTACTTTGAGCGCAATAGGCTCCTGGGTCTGATCGCGATTGATGATACTGGGCGTTATTCGCTATCGGCAGAGTAATATTTTCAGGGCGGGGCCGCAGGTGCCAGCGTAAAGATTTAAAGGAGCAAGGAAAAAAAGCATCGGCCTCCCTTTTCCCTTTCCTGCCCTTCAACCTTTCCCTTGCACCTGCGACCGCGCCCCAAGAAACTTCCCATTTACGGCAAACGTTACCCACCAGTAGTCCAAAATACCAATCATGCCCGACCTCCTGCAACAAGCCTGGCTCCTCGCCGCCCACCACCACGAAAACCAACGATACCCGACTCCCGTGGAAGGCGTCACCCTACCCTACCTCACCCACATCGGTGGCGTGTTGATCGAAGCACAACAGGCCCTCCACCACCATCCGGAGTTCGATGCGAACCTGCTCCTTTGTTGCGCCATATTACACGACACGCTGGAGGACACCGATCTTTCTGCAGACGAAGTCAGGACTACTTTTGGCCCAGTCATTCTCGCTGGCGTTCAGGCCCTGACTAAAGACGAAAGCCTCCCGTCAAAACGCGCCCAAATGGAGGGTAGCCTCCACCGTATTCTAGCAGAGGCGCCAGAAATAGCTGCCGTGAAGCTCTGCGACCGAATCAATAACCTATGCCCGCCTCCATATTACTGGACGGCCGAAAAGAAGGTCGCTTACCGGGAAGAAGCACAGATTATCCTGCGCCAACTCGGGCACGTAAGCACCTACCTTAGCCAAAGGCTGGCGGACAAAATTGCCGCCTACGGAAAGGGAGAAGGAACCAATTAGACCAGCTCGAAGCTCAAGCCACCATTACTGTCGACCTCCAGCGCAAGGCCAAACTGGGGCCACTTGGTGTTGTCTTCAAGGGGCTTTATTCAGGCGTGAAGTGGTTGTTTATACGGAAGTAATCATTGGCTTGCATTAGCTTTAAGCAAGTTCTTACTGATGGTATAGGCCGACATCAACGACCAAAAACAGTTGATGAGAATGAACGGGTAAGCCTCATTGACCGTCGCATTTACGATCAAAAGCATCGAGCAGACCAAATTAATGAGGTGGTAGGGATTTGCCAGGTTGTCAAGCTTATCAAGCGACGAAGCGATAAAAGCGAAGAGTAATCCGAGGGCGCCGACCCAGCCTGCCAGTTCAATCATCGTAGGTATTTTTTTTGTAGAACAAGGCAACCCGGTAAATATGTTGTGTGCCCTGGGCAACCAACCTGACGTAGCCCTATGCGAATAGCAGGAATCGAAGCATCATTAGTGGTGCGTCAAGCTTGAAATTGGCACTTCGTATACGAGCATTTTAACGCCGAGCCTCCCGTCATATCTCCCTGCCGGGAGGCCATGTCCTCCACTACTGTGACAAAGTCGCATTCCCCTAACGGTCTTTAGCCGCCTCTTCGGCGAAGGTATTGAGGTGCACCTGTTTCTCCGGTTTACCCGGGCGGATCTTCATGTTAAGGAACTCCACCCCAAGGGAGAACGCGATGGCGAAGTACAGGTACCCTTTGGGAACGGTACCAACCTCCGAGTCGAACAACTCAAAGTGTGCCAGGTGAGCGCCTTCCACGATCAGCATGAAGCCGATCAGGATCAGGAAGGCCAGGCCCAACATTTGAATCGTTGGGTTTCGGTTCACGAAGTTGCCGACGGGGACGGCAAAGACCATCATGATGCCAACAGAAACCACTACGGCAATGATCATGATGATCAACGCACCGGTCACGCCGTTGGTCATCCCTACGGCTGTAAGGATGGAGTCGAAGCTGAACACGATGTTAATGATGGTGATCTGAATAACCACCGACTGCAGCGAAGCTCCTACGGCTTTCCCCCTACTGGGGTCGCCGTCGGTGTGCTCATCGCCTTCCAGCTTATGGTGTATTTCGGAGGTTGATTTGTACAACAGAAAGATGCCGCCTGCGATGAGGATGAGGCTCTGGCCGCTGAAACCACCACTGGCCCAGCCAAAGTCGAAATTGATCCAGGGAGCATTCATCGCTACGAGGTACGACACCCCGAAAAGAAGGACAATGCGCAAGACCATGGCCAGGACGAGACCAATATTGGTCGCTTTTTTACGGTCTTCCTCCGTCTTCAGTTTATTCGAAGCGATGGAGATGAAGATGATGTTGTCGATACCAAGAATGATCTCGAGGAAAGTCAGGGTCAGGAGGGAGAGCCAAACGGCACCGCTGCCAAAATCTGGAATGTCATACATAATGCCGGGGGGTATAATATGTTGTTGACGTTTTCACGCCTAAAGACAAAACTACAACAGCGGCGGGATGTTTGGAAAAACATGAAAGAAACGAAATTCCGTCGCCTGCGCCGCGACGAACTGGAAGAAGTAACTGAACAATTCGTCAAGTACTTGAGTGTCAATGGCATTGACGCAGGAAGCTGGCAAAAGATGAAGGTAGAACAGCCCTCCCAGGCCGACGGCTTCATTTTACAGTTTTCGCAAATTGTCTTCTCCGGCGTCATCGAAAAGGTGGAGTACTTAGTCCATCGAAGGCCCCATGACCTCCGAACTTATAAAACCGGTCCGGATAAAATTGAAATGCGGGGCGTCCTGCTCGACGGTAAAACATCGATTGATTTTACAAAAACCGATCTCCCTCCACAGGAAATATTCGACCGGCTGAAGACAGAGAAAGTGACGCCAAAGATTTACAAGGCGGAACGCACCTACCTGCCCATCGGTCGCGATCAGGACGTCTTTCTCGTTATGGAAGAAGGGGCACTGATTGATTCTGGTGAGTTGTTTGAGACTTTGGCGGGGCTGTAACAGGTTGCAGGTTGCAGGTTGCAGGTTGCAGGTTGCAGGTTGCAGGTTGCAGGTTGCAGGTTGCAGGTTGCAGGTTGCAAGTTGCAGGTTGCAGGTTGCAGGTGCAAGAGTAAGAACAAAAGAGCCGCGCGGCAGGCCCCAGGGTAATCGCAAGCTCTGCCAGCCAAATTTTCGCTCTTCCGTTCCGCAGTACTGCGGGAGAGGAACGACCTGACTCGCCGGCCGAGGAGAGGCTTTGTCGTCACTAGAAACTGCTCTCTCGGCCGATGAACGAACTTGCGATTCCCCTGAGGTAGTACCCATGCTCTTTCCCCCTTTGCTCCTTTATCCCTTTACTTTGCACCTGCGGCCCCGCCTTCTAGATCGAACATTTACCAAAAAAGGACCTTATAGCCCGCAACAAACCAACTGATATGAAATCCATTTTTGCCTTCCTGCTCCTGGTCGCCCTGACGAGTTGCGGCAACGATAAGACCACCGCCGATACTGAAAGCCTTGAAGTATCCATAACCGACACCCCCGCAGCAGATGCTTCCGCTCCCGATGAGGAAGGCATTCCCACTGACGAAGCAGACGATGATGACCCTTACCTGGTCAGCAATGGTTACTTTCTCGGCCTTACCCCCGGTGGATCCCTGGCTGAATTCGTCGACGGCCTCCGCACAGGGGTCCTGCAAACCGGCGACGGCGACTTCGATGTTCACTATATCGACAGCGCCGAAGGCGATGAGCTGGGCTACGTCATGGCCGACCCACGGGACGAAAACACCATCGGCAACATTTACATTACCTCTACCAAAGTAGTGACCGAGAAAGGCGTCCGGGTCGGCATTATTTTTTCCGAATTGCAGGAAATAATGGGTGAGTTGGAGGTGCATGGCTCCGAAATAGAGGGATATACCTACGCTAATTCCGACGTGCTCAGCTTCCGCCTCGATGCCGGTAACTGGAGCGATAAGGTCGATCCCTCGACCATTAAACCGGACACCAAGGTCCTTGAGATCGTCGTTAAACGCTAATGTCCACTTCCCTGCCTTCCATCGTTAGTATTGTTCTTGCCGCTGGCGAGTCCCGGCGCATGGGAACGCCCAAGCTGTTCTTACCAATTCAGGGATCGTCTATGCTCCGGAGGGCCGTTGCCGCAGTAGCGGGGTTAGGCATTACCGTTGTGGTTACCGGAGCCTACGATAAAGAGGTCAGGGAGCATTTGGCGGATATTGACCACTTGGACTTTGCCTACAATGCGGAATGGCGAACGGGCATGGCGAGTAGTATCGCAGTGGGTGTAAAAGCGGTCACTACTAGCCAGCCCGATGGCTACCTGATCATGGTGGCCGATCAACCTAGCATTGACCTCGAATCCTTAGCGGAACACCTCGACACTTTTCGCCTCTGCCCGGATGCCATCATCGCCACCTGGTACCCCGAGCGGTTGGGCGTCCCAGCCATCTTCCCAGCCCGCTTTACCGAAGACTTGCTTTCCGGCGAAGGTAGCCGAGGAGCACGCCAATTGATCGCACAAGAAGGCGAAGCGGTGAAAGTCATCCGTTTCAAAGAACCGCCCAAGGACATCGATACCCCAGAGGATTACCGCCGAATTACGTCTGGAAGCGACCAAACGTCTCTGACAACCGATGATCCGTCGTAATTTTTCGTTACCCCGGGAGCTTTTCGTTATTTTTGGAGTATTGTAGTTTAAAGTCAAAACCCTCAATCATAAACCTCCCTGATTCTACCACAAATCTTCGGAGACTATCTCACTCTTTGACGACTTGACTATCTGACTCTTTGACTATCTGACTAACCGCCTCCACTTTGTCCCGTATCCTCCAAGGCATCCACGAATTCTTCTACACCCTACTGGCATTTCCCCGGGCCTGGCGCTTCATGCGTAACCACCGGCTTTGGGAAGGGCTCCGGCAATATGGGTGGGTGGCCCGAAGTCTGGTGATCATCGGCATACTGCTTGCCGGCTACATGATCTTCGAGGCTGTAGACTGGTTTCAGTCACACAACGATTCGCCCTTTTCGGCCATGATGATCGGCGGGGACAGTTTACTACTGCAATGGATACAAGAAGCCAGTGAATCGATGTCTAGTGGCATGTTCAACTGGATTACCCTGATACTACTGGAAGTGGTGATCTACCACTTTATGCGCCAGACCCTGAAGATCATATTAAAAAAGGATGTCAAAAATGCCCACACCTTCAAACCCTTCCTGGACGCGCAGATTCGGATGATAAAGGTATCTGCTCTCGCCTTCATCGTGGAATCGATCTTCCTAGGTTTTTTCAATATGCTGATCGAGGGATGGATCTACTGGGCCATCTCCATCTTCATCAGGTCCATGTTTCTCGGCTACGTTATTGCCGACAACTACAACGAACAATTCGACTTAACCATCAGCCAAAGCCAGCGCAACCTCACCCGGAGTTATCTCGGCATCTGCGCCGGTTTGGGCCTCCCCTTACTCATCATGATGCAGGTGCCACTGTTCGGTACCATTCTTGGGCCGCTGGTTACCTCCGTTGCCGCAGCCATCGTTTTACGCGAACGCAGTGACCTGCACATCATCGGCTACCAGATGAATGAGAAGGAACGGGAGCAGGAGGAAAAGGATGCGGCGAGAAAGGCTAAGAAGCTGGCGCGGAAGTCAGGGAAGAAGGCGAGGAAGAAAGCGATTTCAGGTTGATATTGGCCTGGCGTTGAATGCAAAAAGCCCATCCGACTAGGTCGGACGGGCTTTTCTGGGTGGAGAATACCAGAGTCGAACTGGTGACCTCTTGCATGCCATGCAAGCGCTCTAGCCAAC
>JBLHRW010000259.1:0-7353 GCA_047626445.1 Neolewinella sp. | reverse complement strand
CGCGCCCGCCCGGCCCCGCCCCCCGCCCCGCCCCCCCCCCCCCCCCCCCACCCCCCCCCCCCCCCCCCCCCCCCCCCCCCCCGCCAGGTATAATCTTATCGAGATGATACGGTTCCAGATACTTACCCGCCCGACGGACTTCGCGGCTTCGGCAACTGCCTAAGACTCTCTGTTAAATGGCCTAAACTACAGTAATTACTTGATTCTTAGTCCCTGCAACATCCTATACTTTACCTGACAATACGAATACTTGGGTTATCCCTCTCCGGGGAGAGGCGCCTTTGGCGACGCAGAGACGAAATTCTTATCGCCCTACGTCAGCCCAGTTGTTCTTATAAAAACTTAGTGCCTTAATAATGTCTTAGTGGTTCCATTTACCTGGCTCCTCAAACCTCCCTTGCACCTGCGGCCCCGCCCCCCAAATCTCACTCAATTATCCGTATTTAAACGTTTACATACGCATATAAACGTAAGTATTCGTATAAAAAACGACTATAACATCTCGCACCATCGTGGTTTGTGACCGTAAACCAATTCATCGTTCACCAACCTTCTTATACCATGACCACCGATTCCGTTCTTGAAATTCTTGACGCACTGCGCTGCAGTGTTGACCCCCGCACCGGCGAGGCCTTCCGCAAAACCGACAGCTGCCTGGGGGACCCAACCGTAAGGCGGGCCCTTAACCGCCTGATCGGCAGCCTCGCCGCCCCGTCTGAGTCCGAAGAAATAGACATTCCCGATTCGATAGTAAATAAGGCCTGTGCTGGTTTGCGTGAACTCGGCTACGAACCCTGCGTCGTGCAGCTCGTCAAGGTCTTCATCGGTAGCCGGTCGATTGCCGACCGCTCCCTCAAAGGCCTTCGGGCTTATAATCTGTACCGGGGGAAGTATACCCGCCCTGTTATTCATGCACATTTAATGGACTTTCACCGCCGCTTTCCCGCAGTGCTGGCCGAGTTTCCCACCCCACGGCAACCAACGGTTCATGAACCTTGGCGCGAGATCGACTTTTTCCAAACGGAATCCTTCGACAAACTCGACGAGCCCAAATACGATGAGCTTAAAACTGCCGTCCGTGCCCTTGGCCTGCGAAAGCAAGACGATCGCCTGCCGGCCTACATGGCCGCCGCCCGGTCCAATTTCCCCCGGGCTTACGAACCTTGGGTGCGTGATGAGCAGGCATTGCTCATCGAAGCGATGTGCTATACCAATGATCTGACTCGGTTAGCCCCCCTGTTCGGCCGTACCGTAAAGTCCATCGAAGGAATGGGCCAGCGCCTGATCTTTGAGAGTAAGGAGCGGCAGACTGATCACGTTAGCTAAAAGATTGGATTCGGACGCCGAAAGGGACAATGTTTGGAGCTTTCCTCCCCACACTGCTCCTAGCGTCGATGGGTTGGTCCACTAGGGTGTCCAATCTGACGGTGTTTGTCCGTTACGGATTTTAGCGTCAAAACGCGAAGCGTTTTCTTCTGGATAGCCCATCTCCGTCGAGCCTGAGGCGAAACTTGTTAGAGAGGGGGCAGGGACAGGGCTAACGCATACTAACCGGACGCTCAAAGGATCTCAGGAGTTCCGCCTCCGGCTCCATGGCTGAGAACGCTTTGAGGACCTTAAAACGGTAATTCAGGTCCTCAAAGCGTCTCTGGAAATGTGCTTAGCGCACTTTTTTTGAGTCTTTTGAGCGTCCACCGTCCGCCGGGAAGGCGACACGCTTACTCGTGCTCAGAGAGCACTGCGGCCAGTTAGAATACCTTTAAGCAAGCCCAAAGACAATTCCCTTGTTCTTCCTCAATTGCTACAAATTTTATTCCCTCCTTTGCGCATCTTTCGCAACAAGCTGCATAGAAAGGTTTATCTGACGGATGATCCACCCCAATTCTTTATCAGTTGCTATTTTTTTGTATTTGTGGCCAAAAAGTCCTAATTTCGCGGTCGCTAAACAATAAGGCGTTCTTAACTTCGGTTAAAGTGGCGTTAATGCGGTTCCGGCCGCTAGAACACAATCATTTTTTTTCAAAAGCGGGAAACAACAAGCACTAAGCTTTATATTCATCATCTTTCCCAAATCACACGTTCCGTACAATGGCCTTTACTAAATCGCCCACTTTCAAGTACATCAAGAACTTCATCATCGGCGTTGGTGCCGCGATCGTAATGCTTGGTGCCCTCTACAAAATTCAGTCTTGGGAAAACCCTTCCTTCCTTCCTGAAGGATTTGATTTGATCACCATCGGCCTTGGTGTCGAAGCGCTGCTCTTCCTGATGATTGGTATTCTGGGACCAGATCCTGATTATTACTGGGATAAGCTCTACCCCGGCCTTGGCAGCTACGACGCAGATGTACAGCCGCTTACTTCCGGTGGTATGGCTCCAGCACAACTCAACGGCGAAGTTGTCGAGCAGCAGCTCGGCGGTATGCTTACCGAACTCCAGACCATGTCTAAGAGCATGAGTAGCCTCAAGGCCCTGCAGGACGCTGACTTCAGCGGTACCGGTGAGCAGGTTCGCCAAATGGGTAACTTCTACGCTAAACTCAACGAGGCAATGGCCGACCTGGCCGCTACCTCCGAGGAAACCAAGGCTTACAAGCAGAACATGCAGAGCCTCAATGGTAACCTCACCACGCTGAACTCTGTATACGGTAATATGATCAGCGCCATGCGCGGTCCTAACGCCTAAGCAAAGCTTTCTCCCCCAACCAATCTTTAATAGTCTGATGAACGCGACGGTAGCCGGTAGCCAACTGGCCCTGACTACTGCCGCACTCATTCCAAAATTATATCAATGTCAATTCCAAAGGAACCCAGGCAGTTGATGATCAACATCATGTACCTCGTACTGATGGCCCTGTTGGCACTCAACGTTTCTGCCGAGGTGATGAACGCTTTCCAAACCCTGGATGAGGGTAACAAAAACTCTATCGCTACAGTCGATGAGCAGATGGAATCCACCATTTTAGGTATTACCAAAATTCTCAAAGACCCTAGTAAAGATCGGTTTAGGCCCGTTGAACCTGCCATTGCTGAAGTCCGCAGTATTTCAGCTGAATTCAACACTTACGTTGAAGAACTGCGTAACCTGCTGATTGATGCCTCCGGTAACAACAACGGAGAAGTCGACGAAGGTGACTACAAAGACAGTCACGGCGTTCGCGCACTCAAAGGGAAGAAGAATAAAGATATTACGACCCGCCTTTTAGTTAATGGTGTGGAAGGCAAACCAGGAGCTGGCGAAGAGTTGAAAGCCAAGATTTCTGAAACACGCCAGAAGCTGATTGACGTGTATACTAAACTACTTCAGGATCACGGTAAAGATATGGACGTTTCAGAAGATCAGATTGCGTCTAAAATCGAAAGTGTAGTAGGTAATATGCCCTTCAAAGTTGATGACACAACTTGGGAGGAAGCTGATCGTCCCAGCTGGTCTGATTACAAATTCGGCCACATGCCCGTAGCCGCAGTAATGCCGCTGATGTCTCAGATTGAATCTGACCTGAAGGTTTCCGAGGCCAATATCGTGAATGACCTGGTGAACATCGTTGGTGGCAAACAGATCACATTCGATAAGTTCTTCCCCGTTTTTATCGCTGACAAGAGTTACGTTATCGGTGGAGAGCGGATCACGGCGAAAGTATCTGTGGGAAGCTACAGTTCCAGTCTCGATCCTGCTAATATTGACCTCCGTGTTAATGGCCAGCGCCTGACAGTAAAAGCTGACGGAACCGCAGACTTCTCCGTCACGGGCTCCGGCACCGGCCAGAAGAAGCTTACTACTTCCGTTGCAGTGACCAACCCCCTCACGGGTGATGTGATTCGGGAAACCGGCGAGTTTGTCTACGAAGTAGGCCAGCGCTCCGTTTCCGTTTCTGCCGATAAGATGAACGTATTCTACATCGGCGTAGAGAACCCGATTACCGTGGCTGCTGCTGGTGTTCCCTCTGATAATGTTCGCGTTAGCGTTACTGGTGACGCTACTAAGCAGTCAGGAAACAATAAAAATCTGATTGTTTCTGGTACGAGACAAGGGGAAGCGAAGGTCAACGTAAGTGCTAATGGTCAGAGCCTTGGTTCCTTCGACTTCCGCGTGAAGCGTATCCCCGATCCGGTTCCGATGGTCGGTACCTCCGATGGAGGCCCGATCAGAAGTAATGATTTTAAGGCCCAGGCCGGCTTGTATGCACTGCTTAAGAATTTTGATTTCGAAGCAAGGTGTAATATCGTAGGCTACGAACTGGTCTACGTGCCACAGCGTGCGGATGCGGTAAGAAGCGTCAATGGCGGTGGAAACTTCACTACCCAGTCGAAGGCGTTGGTAACACGTGCCAGGCCAGGTGATTCTTACTTCATGCAGAACATTAAGGCTAAATGCCCCGGAGACGATGTATCCCGTCCTATCGGTACCATGGTCTTCTCCATCCAGTAAAAACCGTTAAGTCTCACGGCTTACTTGGATAAGCCGGTAGTTTATCGGATTTTTGCGAGCCTCCGGGGAAATGCCCCGGAGGCTTGTTTTTTTTCAAGCTGTTACACTATGCACTCTCTCGCCGGCGTTCACTGATTGTAATTAGTCATATCCCTTTAATCATTTACTCCATGAAGGCAGCTTTCCAACTGGCCCTCCTCCTTCTCCTCGGCACCTCTACAGCCCTGGTCGCTCAGCGGCCCGGCAATCCCCAGGGAAATTCCGGCAGCATCTCTTTGCCCGGTACCGGTCAGGCTGACCCCAGCCTGAACCCATTTGTTACTCCCGTTAACGACATCGTAGAAAAGAATACGCGGACCGAGCGTCGTATTCTCCCTTACGAGTACGTACGTGAAGCAGACATCCTTTGGCAGAAGCGCATCTGGCGCGTGCTGGATGTTCGCGAAAAAATCAACCAGCCCTTCGCTAATCCTGAGCGCCCGCTCATCACCATCCTGATGGAGGCCGCTAACGAAGGCAAAATTCAGGTCTATGGTACGCTTGATGACAAGTTTAGCACACCGATGGACGAAGAGCAACTCGGTAGCATCGCCGGTGCCATTGATACGGTACCTGTTGTTGATCCGGAGACCTACGAGGTAACTTACTCCCTCGTTCCGCGGGAGCTGAACCCCAATGATGTCCTCCGCTACCGCATCCAGGAGATCTGGTACTTCGACCGCGAGAGCAGCACCATGAAGGTCCGCATCCTCGGCATCGCCCCGCTGAAGGACGAAACCGACGAAAATGGTAACTTCCTCTTCGAGGAACCACTGTTCTGGGTTTACTACCCAGGTGCCCGCCAGGTACTGGCCAACGAAAACGCTTTCGCCAGCGCCAACGATGCGGCGAACCGCAGCTGGGAAGATATCTTTGAAAGCCGCTTCTTCAACAGCTACATCACGAAGCAGAGCAACGTCAATGACCTACGGATCGAAGATTACAAGACCGACGGCCGTGAACGCCTCATGGAAGCCAACCGGATTAAGAACGAAATCTTCAACTTCGAGCACGACCTTTGGAGTTACTAAGAGCAGTCAGATAGTCAAGTAGTCAGTGGCTCGCTGAAATATTTGCAGGCTATTAAAAAGTATAAGACAGCGTCGTTGGCTAAGTGGCCGGCGACGCTGTCTTCGTTTTTAATCACTCCAACTTAGTCACCACCTCCACCGATTCATGCAACGTACGGTGCACCGGGCAGCGGTCGGCAATTTCCAACAGGCGAGCCTTTTGTTTCTCGTCGAGGTCACCGCGAAGGATGAGGGTACGGTCGAAGCGATCGATTTTGGTAGGTTTGGTTTCCATTTCGACCATGTCGGTGGCATAGTCTTTACTATGATTGATGTGGACCTCGACACTCTCCACGTTCCATTTCTTGCGGCGGGCATACATCTGGATGGTCATCGCGGTACAGGCACCCAGGCCGGCACTGACGAGCTCGTAGGGCCCCGGACCGTAGTCGTTGCCACCAATTTTTACGGGCTCGTCGGCCGTGAGGTGATGATGGCGAACCATGATCTCGGTAGTAAAGCCTTCGTTTCCTAGTCGGACGGCAACTTCCTTATTTGATCTTATGGGCGAGGACGCAGGTGCAATGATGTAACGGGATGCCCAGCCGGCAATCACTTCCCCGGCATAATGGGCGTCTGATGCATTAGTAAGTAAGTGGTCGGCGCCATCCAGCGAAATAAAACTCTTGGGATGGTGAGCAGCAGAATAGAGCTTAGCTGCTTCATCGATGTTGACGGTCTGGTCCTGTGGAGAATGGAGGAAGAGCAAGGCCGCGTCTATCTCTTTGATGTGGTCCTCTATCCGTTGACCTTTTATATCGTCCAGGAACTGTTTAGCGATCTTAAAGGGGCGCCCACCGATATTGACGGTGGCGGCACCTTGTTCTTCAATGGTTTGCAGGTCTTCGGCAAAGTGGGCCGAAACATGATCCGCAGCGTAGGGAGCCCCAATGGTGGCTACCGCTTTTACCGACGAAATTAAGGTGGAAGCACAAAGTACCGCTGCGCCGCCAAGGCTGTGGCCTACCAGCAGTGCCGGAGATTGGTGGTCTTCTGCCAGCCATTCAGCTGCAGCTACCAGGTCGGATATGTTGGTGGTGAAGTTGGTATCGACAAAGTCACCTTCACTATTGCCCAGCCCGGTGAAGTCAAAGCGCAGTACACCGTAGCCTCGCAGGTTTAATTCCCGGCTGATGTTTCGTACGGCAGCCAGAGAACTGGAACAAGTAAAACAATGGGCAAATAGCGCATAGGCATGTGGATGACGATTGACCGGCATTTCCAGCCGGGCCGAGAGCTGATGGCCACGGCCGTTAGGGAAAGAGACTTTGGAACTTTTCACAATAAAAAACAGTTTAAATTAAACAAATTGTTTGTTAATTAGCAAACCTGGGCTTATTTTTGTTTTAAAATTGCAATAGATGTTGTCC
Source organism: Neolewinella sp. (assembly GCA_047626445.1). Classification (GTDB taxonomy): domain Bacteria; phylum Bacteroidota; class Bacteroidia; order Chitinophagales; family Saprospiraceae; genus Neolewinella. The sequence continues at coordinate 446 of JBLHRW010000259.1, read as the reverse complement.
CCGGAATCTAAGAAAGCCTCTAAGTTAGGCGAAAAGCCGCAGCTGCCCGTGCCAAAAGAGCCGGAGGGTGATCGCCTGCGTGACATCATCGTAGTATTTATCACTTATCCGCTCACCCCAACCAAAAGAGCGGAGAAATTGGTGGAGAAAAAGCCGTGGCTGGAGTTCTTGTCGCTCTTGTTAAAGGTTGCACTGGCCGCTTATGCGTTGTATGAAGGGGTAATGGGAGGATAGGGGAGGCCCATTCAATGCGGAAATCGGACCAAATCCTTGTTTTTACTAAATAAATCAGGGACTAAACTCCAGGAACTGGGATTTATGGATTATTTTCCTAGTTCCTAGTTCCTAGTTCCTAGTTCCTAGTTCCTAGTTCCTAGTTCCTAGTTCCTAGTTCCTAGTTCCTAGTTCCTAGTTCCTAGTTCCTAGTTCCTAGTTCTAGGGTGTTC
>JBLHRW010000258.1:0-7362 GCA_047626445.1 Neolewinella sp. | reverse complement strand
GTGAGCCAGGTGATCCTTGGTCAGGTGGACGGCTTCGACGGTGGTGCGAGTTGGGTATTCGTGGAAGCGAACGCCACGATCAACGTAGCGACCCCCTACGCCGCGACTTTCCCTGAAGTGTACAACGCCAACAACCTGGCGGGTAACGTGACGGCGAACTTCGTAGCAGTAGAAGTAGGTAACCCCTTCGGTGTAAGCAGCCGTACGGCGCTGAACCTGCAGGCAGATGATGCAACCCTTGAAGCTGGCCAGATGCACACGATCGTGCTTGACGGAACGGCCCTTGCCGCCTTCCAGGGCACCCTGGAGCTGGGCGCTGGCCTGGAGCTGATTGGTGCGGAGTACACCGGAGAAGGTGGCATGAACCTGAACCGTGCTGGTGAGGGCCTCATTGCCATTGCCCTTCGGGATAAAGCGACGGTAAGCCTGGAAGTACGTGCCACAACGACGGTAACGCTGAGCGAGGAACTGACGCTGACCGACGCCATTACGGTACGGGAAGGTGTTGGCGCCAACGGCGTTGGCAACGGTCTTGGCCTTGCCTTCAACGCTGACCTTGCACCTGCGACCGCGCAACCGTCGGAGACAGCCGCGAAGCGAAATGTGCTGCACCAGAACATGCCCAACCCGATCGTTCGTCATACGGTTATCAGTTTCGAATTGGTGAAAGCTGGTCCGGCAATAATTACGATTCGGGATGCTGCAGGGCGATTGTTATTAGTTGGTAAGGTGGATGCTGTAGCAGGACTAAATCAATTTGAATTACAGCGAAAAGATTTAGGAGCTGCAGGAGTTCTGACCTATACATTGGCAGCTGAAGATTTTGTAGCTACACGAAAAATGCTTGTCACTCGTAAATAGCTATAGGATACTATCGCTTAAGAATTAAGGTTGTTTTTTTCATACAAGAGAATTTATTCACCCCGCCCGATTTTCGGGCGGGGTTTTTTATGTAGGGCTATTATTGTGAGTGTTTAACGAATTGCACACGGTTCCGAAAGCAAGCCGACCGCCTCTTGCCAAAAGCAGTAACTTTGAAACAGCACCAGCATCTATGTCAGCCAAGCGCATCCTGAACAACCGTCCCGAAAAGCAACAGAGGTTTTCGGTAAAATCCTTACCAGCGGGGCTAGGGGTAAGCCCCGCCCTGCTCTTCCATCTTTTCCCCGCACCTGCGCCCCCGCCCCAACCCTTAAACCTTTATTAACACCCCAAAATGTGTACTAAATCTTCTTCCCGCATCTATTGACCGAACGGACAACACTTTTCATCCCAAAGACCGTTAACTTACGGACGACAACCATCTATCTATGCGACATTTACTACTGGCCCTTATGCTGGCCCTTACCACCGGATTAATGAGTCAGGATTATAAAGTGGAATACGATAAAATTGAAGCGGCCCAAAAGGACGGCAAGCCCCGAACTGCCCTCATGGCAGCCGAGGAGCTGTTCGCCAAGGCAGCCCGGGCAAACGACGAAGACCAGATGGTCAAGGCCCTCGCCTGGCGCGCTGCCTTTACCGGACAAGTGGAAGAAGACGGCCGCGATGCCACGATTAAACTGCTGCAGCAAGAACTGGCCGAAAACAAGGGTCGAGAGATCGTCACCCCGGTGCTCCATTTCATGCTCGGCAGTACCTACTACAGCTACGCGCAACAAAATTCGTGGCGGCTACGCAACGCTACCGCTACCACGAACGATTCCCTGCCCGCGGATGAACGTCCATTAGCCGACTGGAACCTGCAGAACCTGGCCGACGCAGCCGACCAGCACCTCTTCAAAGCATTGGAACTGGCTGAAGACAGCCGCACCGAACTCTCCGCCATCACCGCCATCGTTACGGGAGACAAGGAGCGTTTTGTCGAACAACCCACCCTTTACGATCTGTTGGCCCGCGAAGCCTTCACCATGCTGGGTAGCCCCTTATTGAGTGTCGGCGATCCGGAGGCCCCCAACCCAGAACAATACCTCGGGAGTGCCGCGGCCTTCGTTCAGTTGCCCCTGGGGATGGATCCCTCGACTGGCACTTACCGCAAGCTGAAGATCCTGCAATCGCTCACCAATTTCCACCTCGGTCTCCCCACCCCTGCCCTACTGGACGTAACGGTGATGCGCCTGCAATACATCCGTCAACTCGGAGTGTCTGACACCGCCTATGCCGCCGCACTCAGCAGGATGCACGAGACTTTTGTTACCACGCCCGGAGGTGGTTACCTCCTGGTGCTGGAAGCCGGGGTCTACGCCAACGGCAGCACCGGCGAATTGGGAGATAGGCCGAAGGCGGAGGCATTGCGGGTTTTGGACCAGATCAAGGATAAAACTGCTCTCGTCAGTAACCAGGCGGAGTCCCTTCGCCGGCAGATCATGAAAAAGACCTTGCAAACTCAGGTACAAACCGCCTACGGCAAGGCCGACAATATCCTCATCAGCGTCAATTACCGCAACACCGAACGGGTTTACCACCGTTTGTACGCAGCGCCTAAATTGGAGCCTTCGGATGATTTCTCCCGCTGGAACCTGAAGGAAGAGGCACTCAAGAAGCTACTCGCCAAACGCCCTCTGGAACGCGCCGATTTCCGCCTGTCCGAAAACGACGATTACGAGAACCATGAGACGGAAACCTGGCTCAAGCAAATGCCCGCCGGCCGTTATTACCTCGTAAGCAGCGACAACAAGGATTTTGACCAGAAAAAAGGCACGGTGGCCATCACTGATTTCCAGGTCAGCGACCTGGCCGTCATGCGTTACGACGATAACAATCAGTATTTCTTCGAAGTAGTGGACCGGACTACGGGTGCGCCGCGTGCCGGAGTAACCGTCGAATTGCAGCGCGGTAATCGCCGCGATACGTACACCACCTTCAGAACCGTCACCACCGGTTCCGACGGCCGGTTCGACAACCCCAACATCGACCGCAGCCAGCTCCGCATGGTACTGACCGACCGGGCCAACGACGATGTATTTGTGACCGACCCCGGCTACCACCGGTCTTATAAAAACGATCGGCAGCGGAAATATCCGCTTACCCCACTGTTTACGGACCGGTCCATCTACCGCCCCGGCCAGACGGTAAAAATCTACGGGCTCACCTGGGAAAAAGGCAGGAACGAGATGCCCAAAATGCTTACCAACGAAAAACGGACATTAACGCTGACGGATCCTAACTATCAGGAAGTTGGCACCGTGGAAATCAGCAGTGACGAATATAGCCGCTTCAACGCCGAGTTCAAACTGCCCACGGGTGGGCTGACGGGCTACTTCCAGATTCAGACGGAGGGCGGCAGCCTTCGATTCCGGATGGAGGAGTACAAACGCCCACGCTTTGAGGTCATGCTCAACGGGCCGGACTACGCCGTTGCCGGCGAAGTAACGGAGGTCAAGGGTTCCGCCAAACTCTACGCCGGGCCGGGCCTCGACGGGGCTAAGGTCAACTACCGGGTATTCCTCGAAGAAGTCAGCTACTGGTGGTGGGGCCGCAATGACGGCAACGACAAAGAACTGATCGCCAGCGGTGAAACAGCAACTGATGGACAGGGAGAATTTACCCTCAATTTCACCCCAGAGAAAAGACAACAAAAAGGACGCAAACGTTTCCGCTTCGTCGTCGAAGCCGACGTGGCCGACGACACCGGAGAGACGCACGATGCCTCGACAAAAGTCCCCCTGCGTAGCGACAAACCAGTGATCGCCCTTAAGCCAGTGGAAGACGTTGTTGACGTAACCGACAGCCTGACCATCCTCGCAGCCGGCTCGGACGAAAACCTAACGCTCAGCCTGACCATCTCCCCGGTCACTAAGCCCGGCGCCGCCATCAAAAACCGCAAATGGGGCTTCCCAGACCGGCCGATCATGGAATCAGCAGACTACGCCAAACGCTTCCCCAATATTGCTGGCGAGAAAACGACCGAACTGAAGGAGTGGCCTACTAATGGCCTTGCTGTCTATTCCGGTAATCTCGAAGTAAAAGACGGAGAAGCAAAGCTCGATCTTGCGGCCAGCAGCTGGCCCGTAGGCCACTACCGGGTCGAATGGACTTACCCCGACGGCACTGCCGGCGAGCCTTCCACCTTTGGCGTACTCGACGTGGCAAAAGCAGCACTACCTCCCGGAATGGCCTATCACTTGCAGGTTGATGAGCGGGCGCCGAAGGTCGGTCAAGAGCTCAGCCTTACCCTGATTTCTGCCCTTGACCTGCCCAATGTACACGGCCGCTGGTCGAGCCGCAGAGGGAATAAAATGGTAGCAACCTCCGCCAATCGGAAAGCGGTTTTCACCTACACCCCAAAGGAAAATGACCGAGGCGGTATTAGCCTCAACGTCGGTTTCCTGCGCTTCAACGAGGATCATGGTTTCAACCAGCGCTTTAACCTTGGCTGGGACAACAAAAAGCTAAAGATTGACTATGCCGTCTTCCGCGACAAACTCCGCCCCGGCACCCCCGAGCGGTGGACACTGACCGTACGAAATTCCGACGGTACGCCCGTAGCCGCTGCGGCCCTGGCGACGATGTACGACAAAAGCCTCGACCAGATCAGCAACGAAGGCAACTGGCAGTTCTCGCCCTTTCCGAACTTCTACGGCGGCGGAAACTTCGGTTCCCTACTGGTGGATGGCGCAAATACCGGCCAGGGGCAATCGCTGTTCCGCTGGCCGGATCTGCCCAGGGTCCCACAGGCTCCGGAATTGGACTTATCACCGTTCGGGAGTTACGGATACGGCAGGGGTGGCCCGGTGTCTTATAGTGCCAACTCGGAATTGGCTCCTCGGACCATGATGAAACGATCGGCCTCAGCCCCGGCTTCTATGGAAAGCCCGGAAATGGAAGAAATGGTCGTAGCCAGTAGTGCTATGGATGGAGCCGCGCCTCCACCACCGCCACCACCTGGTGCGCCGGCACCTGAAGAAGAGCAGGTGGAGGAAGCGCCCGTGCAGATTCGCAAAAACCTCCAGGAGACTGCCTTTTGGATGCCCGAATTGACTAGTGATGCTGAGGGTAACCTCGTCATCAGCTTCGACAGCCCGGAAGCGCTGACCAGCTGGAAGTTCCGCTTATTTGCCCACGACAAAGCGTTGGCTACGGCCATTTCAGAGCAGACGATCGTAACCCAAAAGGAGCTGATGGTACTGCCCAACGTGCCACGTTTCGTGCGCGAAGGTGACGCTATGGGCCTGACCGCCCGCGTCAACAATATGACAGAAGCGGACATGGACGTGAAGGTCAGTCTGGAGTTGTTTGACCCCACAACGGGTGAAGCATTTTCCGACGCTATCCTGTCTTCCCTTTCCGGGGGCGCGGCCGCAGGTGCAGAAAAATGGATGCAGGAGCAAAGCGTAGCTGCCAGCAGTGGGGAAGCCTTCAGCTTCCAGCTTACCATTCCCGAAGGACTCTCCAGCCAGGGGCCGATCGGCTACCGGGTGATCGCCCGTTCAGCGAATTTCTCCGACGGTGAAGAAAACGTCATCCCCGTGCTGACGGACCGGACGCTGATCACCGTCAGTAAGCCCTTCTACCTCAAGCGGAAGGACAAAAAGACGATCGAGTTACCCTTATTGGCCAGTACCGACAGTAAAACCCTGCGCCACGTCGGGTACACCTTCGAGGCCACGACGAACCCAGCCTGGCTGGCATTGAAATCGCTGCCCTACCTGATGGAGTATCCCTACGATTGTACGGAGCAGCTGGCCAACCGGTTCTTCGCCAACCAGCTGGCTTATGCTACCGTGAGCCGCAAGCCAATTCTGGAGCAAGTCTTCCGCCAATGGCAAAAAGACACCAACGCACTAAAGAGCGAACTGGAGCAAAACCCGAGCCTGAAGAACGCTCTACTGACCGAAACCCCATGGCTGCGCGCCGCGCAGAGTGAATCTGCTCAGCGTGCCCGCATCGGTGAACTGTTCGACCTCAAGCGACTCGCCGACGAACAGACCGCCGCCCTGGACAAGCTGGCCAACCGCCAGGATCAGGGCGGGTACTTCAGCTGGTTCCCCGGCGGAAGAGAGAACAGGCACATGACCCAGTACGTGGTGGAAACCTTGAGCCGCCTGCAGCAGCTCGGCGTGGTAACGCCCGACCAGGAAGGTCGCGTAGGCAGCATCTCCCAGGCCGCTATCCTCTGGCTCGATCAGCAGGTGAAGGAAGACTACGCCAAGCTTAAGTACGACATGCGCGACAAAAAGGACTGGGAGAACGGCTACCAGCCATCAAGCAGTGTGGTACATTACCTCTACGCCCGGTCGTTGGCCAACGCGAATTTTGCTGACGATAAAGGCGTGAACGAAGCCCTGGCCTTCTTCACCGAACGGGCTTCGGCCAGTTGGCTCGGCTACGGTTTATACGAGCAGGCACTGCTCGCCATCAGCCAAGCAAGGCCGCAGCAGGCGGCGATGCCGCAGAGCGAAGTAACGCAAAAGATCATAGAATCCTTGCGAGAAAAAGCCCTGCATAAAGACGAGTTCGGAATGTTCTGGAAGTATGGCCGTGGATACACCTGGCAGCAACTTCCTATCGAAACGCATTGTCGGATACTGGAGGCTTTCCAGGTAGCCGGTGGTACGACCGAAGAACTGGATGAGATGCGCCTTTGGCTGCTGACCAACAAGCGCACAAACCGTTGGGAGACGACTAAGTCTACCGCAGCTGCTGTGTTTGCTTTACTCAACACGGGTACCAACTGGACCGATGCACCAGGCAAGCCACTGGAGGTGAGTTGGCCAAAGTCGGCCCTTAAAACGGACCTTGCCTCCCGCGCCCGCGCCGCACAGGAAACCCCTGAAGCTGCTACCGGTGCCTTCTCCATCAGCGTTGCTGGTGACCAAATCAACAGCGGTCTGGCCACGGTAAAGATGAAGAATAAGGACAACCGCCTCGTTTGGGGTGGCGTGTACTGGCAGTACACCGAACTCGCGCAGAAGGTCGAGGCTGCCAACAACGGCCCGCTGACCCTGGAGCGGGAACTCTTCCGCCGCGTCCCCACCGACGACGGTATCCGCCTGGAACCGATCACCGCCGATAAACCGCTCAACCCCGGCGACCGGGTGACGGTTCGCCTGATTCTTCGCAGCGATCGGAGCCTGGACTACGTCCACCTCAAAGACCGCCGTGCTGCGACCTTCGAGCCCATCACGCAGACCTCTGGCTACCAGTATAAGAACGGCCTCGGCTATTACTTCGCCCCCGGCGACCTGGCCACCAATTTCTTCATCGACCACCTACCTAAAGGCACCTACACCCTGGAGTACGACCTGTTTACGACCTACGCCGGTAGCTTCAGCAACGGTCTCGGCCGGGTGCAGTGCATGTATGCTCCGGAGTTTGGGGCTAATACTGATGGGGCTCGGATTGTGGTGGAATAACCCCCCA
>JBLHRW010000257.1:0-7473 GCA_047626445.1 Neolewinella sp. | reverse complement strand
GTTTTCAGTTGGGAAGTACAGCGCCGCGATGGCAAGTTAAATGGATGAATATTTATGAACTCGACCACTAGATCCTCCTCCAGGCAGCTAGCGTCATGCGTTAGCCTCACCTCTCGGCGCTCAAACAGTTTTTCTTTTTTAACGGCTTTTGCGCCTCCATTAGCCGGCGACCAGCAAGGCCGTCCTCCGGGAAGTTGAAGCCTGGGGTTCCATCCAATGCTACTTGACTTTTCGTCAAAATTCTAGCTTCGTGAAAAAGCTCAAGCCCTGTATTTCATGCTTGAAACCCCAGACTTTGGCTTTTTTACCAAGTTTTATTTGTCCCACCAGTTTGGTAGCCTTGCTTGGAACGCAAAACGTTCCCTGCAACCGCCAGATACGGCCTTGACCCCGGCCGCAAATGGTGGCCCTGATGCCCGTTAAAAAATGCAAACGGTATGAGCCACCACAAGGTTTTACTTTTCCAAAAGGCTGCTGTAACCGAAAAGTGAGTTAGCGAAGCACTTGGTTGAGCGGCGAGTTTTTGCATTTTAGGTGCTATGATAAAAACCAAGCATAACCGGAAGTTTTTTTACTTTTGGAGGTGAGAAGACCACCTAGGTTCCTAGGTGAGCCACTGTAGGCGAGTTTTTGAACTCGCCTACTCCTTTTGGAGTCCGTAACCGATGTGTGTTCTCTTCATAAGGCTGCCCTGACTTATGTACCCCATAGGCGACTCAAATAAAGCTAAAACTCGCTACGACTACGGCCTGACAGATTGGACACCTTAGCCTTAATGGTTCCTCCAACGTCAGCCCCACCAGAGCGTAGCTCCTTAATGTCTTACTGCCTTAATGGTTCCTCCAACGTCAGCCACACTTTATTGTAGCTCCTTAATGGTTCTCTCCAATCTCAGCCGAACTAACCGCAACCCCCACCATAGATTCAGCCGTACCATAATAAAGGAACCATTTGCCCTTAAACCGAACCAGGCCTTCCAAAAAGGTGGTGCCCGAAGCATATTGCCCGGTCATCTCGTGGGGCAGAGAGGGGCAGATGAAGGGAACGTCGGTACGGGCCAACAAAACAGATGGATCTTCCAGGCTGAAAAGTGCCTGGCCGCCACAGTAGGCACCCGGACCCATGTCCATAGACCGCAGAGAATCTTCCGGGGAGTTCCGGCCGTTGTAGATGAGGAGGATGCCTTCGGGTGTCACCAGGGCCGGAGGGCCAGGTTCACTCAGGCTGGCGGGGCAGGACGGGATCAAAGAGCGTGCCGTCGTCGTTCAGCACTGGCCTCCAATCCACCAGGTTGTCGCTGTGGGCAAGTCCTATCACGGCATCCCCCCAATACATCCAGTACTTGCCGTTGATTTTTGTGGCAACGATGCGTCCATCATCTTGTAATTCTCCTACGACGGAGCCGGACTTGGACCATACGTCGTGGAATTTTCCACCATAAGCATCCTGGAATACGGGGCCATGCTTCGTCCAGTTAATCATGTCGGTAGACGTAGCGCTACAAAGTCGGGCAACTTTGGTATTCCAACCCGTGGCGATCTCCGGCAATCCGGCTGCAGGCGGTTCCCCACAACCTACCAAGGACAGGAGTGGTACTAGTAGCAGGATTAATTTTTGGAAGGCTATGAACGGAGTGTTTATGGAAATAAATTAAAGGTAACTTCTAGTCGTCTGGTTTTCTTGATGTTTCTTAGTGCTTGTAAGTCGGCGATTCCTCCACCGAGCACTATATGTGATACATCGCCTGTAAGGCTTCTACTTTTGAAAAAAAATAAACGCTGCGCCGTCAGCCTCCACCATGAAACGTCGACAATTCCTCGCCACCGCCCCCGCCCTGCTCCTAAGTTCCTCCTGCCTGCACCCGCGCGCCGTCGCCCAAATGAGCGCACGCCCTAAAGTAGCCCTGATCGGCGCTGGTTGGTACGGTCGGATGGACTTGCTACGATTGCTCCAGGTAGCTGAGGTGGAAGTCGTTGGGCTTTGTGATCCTGACCAGCAACAACTGGAAGACGTCTCCACGCTGCTTCAGCAACGGCACCCCGGCCAGCAACCCCGGGTTTACGCCAAACACGAAGACCTTTTGGCAAAGGAAAAGCCAGAGATGGTCCTGATCGAAAGCCCCGACCACTGGCATACTTTGCAGGCCATCGACTGCCTAAAAGCAGGTTGCCACCTTTACCTGCAAAAGCCCATCAGTAAGGACATCCGGGAAGGCGAAGCCATCCTCGTTGCCGCGCGAAATTACCCAAATCAGGTGATCCAGGTAGCGCTGCAACGCCGTAGCACACCGCATTTACAGGAGATGAAAAAACGCTACATCGACAGCGGGCTACTCGGTGAAGTGCACCACGTGGAGATGAATTGCTACTACCATATGCGGGACCAGTCTGTGCGGGAAACCATCCCCGTACCGGAATCTTTCGACTACAACCGCTGGACCGGACCAGCACCTTTGCTCCCCTTCAAAGGGGTGCCGCACCGCCGCTGGCGGGCCTTTGAGGAATACAGCAACGGCATCGTTGGTGATATGTGCGTGCACTACTACGACGCGGTGCGCTGGCTGCTGGATCTCGGCTGGCCGGCCAAGGTGAGTAGCCAGGGCGGTATCTACGTTCAGACTGCCGCCGACGCCACCACCAACGATACCCAAACCGCCGTATTCGAACACCCCGAACGTAAACTAAACTGCCACTGGACCCACCGCAGCTGGGGGCAGGCACCGGACCCCGAGTGGCCCTGGTCGTTCACCCTGTTCGGGGAGAAAGGTACCCTGATTGCCGATACGAAAAAGTACGAATGGCGCCCCGCCAAAGGTGATCCCGTGCGGGTAGATATGACTTACGAACGGGAGCAATATCCCGAAGACCTTACCGAAAAAAACATCGAACTACACGTGGCACCCGCTACACGTGCGCATCTGCGCAACTGGGTGGAGAGTATTCAAGGGAAGGCCACACCGGCGGCGAGCCTGGAGCAGGGCCATATTTCAACGGCCTCGTGTATTCTGGCAAACCTATCCTGCAGCCTGGGCCGGCCATTGGCTTATGACCCGGTGGCGAAGGTGGTCAGGGATGACCAGGAGGCGACAAAGCTGTTGGCCAAGGGGTATCGGGAGGGGTGGGGGAGGCCTTGAGCTGTGAAGCATATATTATTTATACGGCGTTCCTAAATCAGGCCCTTGTGGCTGTCCGCAGACCCTTTGAAAAAACCTAATCCATTATTATGAAATCAACGATCACCCTATTTATCGTTTTATTTACCCTTTCGCTTTCCGCCCAATATCAAAAGGGGAACTGGTACCTAGACGGTGCAACCAATGCGGGGTACCAACGGAGCGTGGGTAAGAATACGCCCGACGGTTCGTCTTTTTTCGCCAACGCCTTCCGCGCAGGCTATTTCTTTACCGACCGTCTGCTTGTCGGTTCCAGGGTAAGCTTCTTAAGCTATAGTGATCAGGTATTCATCGAGGGAAATACGATTTTGCAACTACGGCCATTTGCCCGTTACTATTTCCCTGGCGGTGATCAACGAAAGGTCAGGTTTTTTGGTGATGTAGGCTTTGGTACCTTCGACTTGTTCTCCAAATATATTTTGGAAACGGATTTTCACTTTGGTGGTGGAGCTGAAATAAGTCTTAAGCCAGGCATCCAGGGAACAGCTAACCTACGCTACGATGCCAACGCAGATGGTCTTAATTTTACCAATCTGACCTTTGGCTTAAACGTTTTAATGGGGCAATTGGAGAATGCTGGCGCTGCCGTTTCACTCACTGCCGGAACGTTCATGGCGCAAACACGCCTGGGGAGTGTCCGACACGGACGAATGAGCGCCAACGGTAATCTCGACCAGTCGACGAGCTTCAATCTAACGCCCTGGGTGGGCTACTTCATTACGAGCCGGTTGATGTTAGAAGGAGGCCTGGGCTTATTTTACGGAAGTTCTAGCAATCAGATCTCCGATACAAACCTGGGAATGTTGAGCTTCAGCTCCGTTAGTGTCGGGGCAAACCTGAATGCCCGTTACTACCTTAAGCAAGACGGGAAATTGTTCCCCTATCTGGTGGCGGGGGGAGGATTTAGCCTAAACACCACGAAATTCAACAACAGTTTTGGAGCGAGTACCAATACGACGAAAAGTATCCCCCTCCGAGGCGGCGTCGGGGCTAATTATTTCCTGTCCCCAAACCTAGCACTCGATGCGGCAATAATGTACGATCAGAGGAATCAAATCGACCAATTTCAAAACGCAGATTCTGCTACAAGGAAATATTTAAGCCTTGATGTAGGCTTCCGATTCTTTTTGCCGAAGGGGTAGGGGCGGGACGGTCATTTTCGATCTTAATCAGTTACAATGCGGAGCCGCGGTGATTACAGTACCTACCTGTATCTCTTTGGGGGGCTTAGTGGTTACTTCCAACGCCTCCAACCTCAGCCCCTAAGGCCGAACCTCATTCCCCAGCCCCACCAAATTAGCAAACAACCGGTAAGCACCAGGTACGCCCGCAGGTAGCTCCCGGAAGAAGCTGTAACCAGTGTACACGTAATGCCCTTTACCATATTCCGCTACCAGCAGGCCACCGTCGTGTGGTTCTTCGCCCGGGTCGTTGGAACTGAGGATCGGGGTGTACTTTTCGTCCCAGTTGTTTGGGAAGTAAAGGCCACGTTCCTGCACCCAGCCGTCGAAATCTTTACTGGTAATCTTGTTGGGATAGTTCATTACCGGGTGGTCGGGCGCAAGGATACGCACCTCGGCTTCCTCCACCGTCGTTCTGTCACTGCTCAGCTGCATCGGGTAAGGTCCGATCTCCGTCATGGGCAGTTTGAGCCCCCGGCTGGTGTTGTACTGCACCACCATCGTTCCGCCATTCTTGACGTACTCCATCAGGCGCGGCTGCATGTTTGGCATGTCGGCTTCGGTATTGTAGGCACGAATGCCGATGACGATGGCATCGAACTGATTCAGGTTGCCGGTAGCAATCGTCCCTCTATCAAGGGTCGTTACGTTGAAGCCGATATTGGTCAGTGCTTCGGGAATCGCATCGCCGGCGCCCTCGATATAACCGATGTTGCGTCCGGCAATCTCCAGGTCGAGTTTGGCTACCGGAGCACTGGCGTCAAGGTCAACCAGTTGCACGGGGATGTGATCGTGAGCGATTTTGACCAGTTTACGGGAATAGCCTTCTTCAGGGTTGTCCTCCAGGCGGACTAGGGGAACGATCATTCCCTGAGCCGCTCCTTCGGGCGGCGTCATCATGAATTCGAGGTATTGCTCCTCGCCTTTACGGGTGAGGGTGAAGGATTTGTTCTCCGGCGTTACTTTCCAGTCGCTGGGCGTACACAGTTCTACGGTACCGCTGATGTCGGCCTTTGCACCGGTTACCTTGATACGTATTGGTGTCGGTTCTGAACTGGTGAACAGGTAACTGCTCTTGTCTAGCTCACCAAAAACGGGAGGTAGTATTTCCAGAGGTTGTACCTGTTCTCCCATCACCCGGTCGGTAAAAGCATGGCGTACCGGCCGGCGGAAGGTGAATTCCTCTCCGGCAATATCAAGGTTGAAATTGACCATCAGCGGGTCTTCACTTTCTCCCATGCCACGAAGATCTTGGTCCTCTACGGTGTACATTCCAAGTTTCCAGGGCTTTTGCAGCCAGTACGGCCCACTGCTTTTTAGTATTGGCAGAATGGAGTACACCTGCTCTTCCTTAAACGGCTTGTTTCCGGCCAGGATGGTATCCGCATACGCCCGCGTCATGCTGATGCCTTCAATAAAGTAATCAACCAGCTTGACCGGTTGGTTGCTACGGTTGGTCGCTTCTACCTCTATTTCGATGTCCTGACCAGCAGTGGCGATCGGATCGTCAGTTTTGGCAAAAAGGTACAAACCAAGGGAATGAGCAATGATCTCGTCAAGCTCCTCCAGTTTCTTGCTTTTCCAGAAACCATCGGGCAGCGCCCGCATCATGCCACGTACGCGAAGCAGGTTTTGCACGGAGGCGGAAGGATCGTCGAAGTTGAAGTTCTGCTCCACCGCCTTTAGTGCCTGGCCGATATTGGCTCCGCCGTCAACCCGGTTCCAGCTGATGTCGATGTTGGCGAAAACTTCGCCATCCTCGTCTTTATCGTCGCCCTTTAAAAGTTCGAGTTGTTCGATCTGTTCTCCCCGGCTGCCGGCGCTGCCGAAGCCCTGACTGCGGTGCTGGCTGCGGCTACGGGCAGCAATCTCGGCTACACCTTCGCCGAGTTTCGGCAGGTAGGTGCCTACGTCCACTTTAATGATCTTGTCTTGCTGCATGTGCTCAGGTACGCCGCGCCAGGTGTAAGCATTCCAGTAAATGCGGCGGGGTTGCCACGGCTTTACGTACTTGAGTTGTTCGGGGAAGGCCGTTGGGTCGCCGGCCAGGTCAAAGGCTTCCTCGCCAATAACGGCACTGGCCGTATGGTGGCCGTGGGTGCTGCCCGGTGCCCGCGGGTCAAAGCGAAGGACGATCACGTCGGGCCGCCACTTGCGGATGACCCAAACGGCATCGGCCAGTACGTCCTGCTTGTCCCAGATGTTGAAGGTCTCATCCGGGTGCTTCGAATAACCGAAGTCATTGGCCCGGCTGAAAAATTGGGTGCCACCGTCGATGCGGCGGGCGGCCAGCAGCTCTTGTGTACGGGTGAGGCCGAGCAGCTCGCGGATGTCCGGAGCAATCAGGTTCTGACCACCATCTCCACGCGTCAGGCTGAGGTAGGCTGTTTCCACCTTGTCGACGTTCGAGAGGTAGGCGATCAGGCGCGTATTCTCATCGTCGGGGTGAGCAGCCAGGTACAGGGCAGAGCCTAGGACTTGTAGCTTCTGGATGCCGGCGTGCAGCTCCCCAGAAGTGGGCTTGTTGGGAATCTGTGCGTTGAGCGTAAAGGTCGTGGCCAGCAGGATGGCGAGGAAGGTAACTAGTCTGTTCACTTGAGGGGCGGGATTAGCGAAGATAATGGAATGGAGACACGCGAGGGTGGGCTAGGGTTCAGGTTTGCCCCTACTACATTTGTCGTTTGCTGAGATTTGCCTTTTTTGGCGCGGCCGCAGCAAAGGAGAATTCGGTGTCCCGGTCGGAAGGCTACCCACCCGAAGGCGCAGCCTTCAAGTGGGGGCCGTCGGGCCGGTTAGCTGATCGTCAGGCCCGGTCGAAGCTTCGTCCGGGAGCGAGCGTTAACGTCGGCTTCCGGCCGCAGCAAAGGAGAATTCGGTGTCCCGGTCGGAAGGCTACCCACCCGAAGGCGCAGCCTTCAAGTGGGGGCCGTCGGGCCGGTTAGCTGATCGTCAGGCCCGGTCGAAGCTTCGTCCGGGAGCGAGCGTTAACGTCGGCTTCCGGCCGCAGCAAAGGAGAATTCGGTGTCCCGGTCGGAAGGCTACCCACCCGAAGGCGCAGCCTTCAGGTGGGGGCCGTCGGGCCGGTTAGCTGATCGTCCGGGGCTGGGGGGTTATTCCACC
>JBLHRW010000256.1:0-7488 GCA_047626445.1 Neolewinella sp. | reverse complement strand
CGATGCGCCAGGCAGTGTACAGCGGCGTCAAGGGAACCTTCGCTACCGGGTCAAGCCGGGTAGGGCTGGAATCGACGAAGATCAAACTGCCGACTTCTTCGCCTGCGGCAACAAGCTGGTGGGCAATCTCCAGTACCACCGCATTACTGAAGCAGGTACCCAGCAAATGATACGGACCGTGCGGCCGAACCTTCCGCATTTCTTCCAGGTAATCAGCCGCCATTTCGGCAATGCTACCGGGGAGGTCTTCTTCCCCCGCCAAGGTGTGTGGCTGGATGGCGTAGACCGGCCGATCATCCGGCAAATGCTGGGAGAGCGGATGGTAAAAGAAGACGTGGCCACCCCCCGAATGAATGCAGAAGAGAGGCGCTCCTGAACCGGAACTGCTCAGCGGAACCACGGTACTTTTATCAGCACTGCCCGCAAGGACAGCCTCCCGTTCCCGGTCAAGTACCGCACTGAGTTCGGCAACGGTCTGATGGGTAAAGATATGGTGGGGTTCCAGCTCCAGGCCTTGCTTGCGCGCCTGAGAAATGATCCGGATACTACGGATGGAATCGCCGCCAATGGCGAAGTAATTATCGTGGAGGCCTACTTTTCCGCGGCCCAGTACTTTCTCCCAGGTTTGAGCGAGTATTTTCTCGGTTTCGGTAGTGGGTTCAGCGTAGTCGGGTTTTGCGGACGTGGCCGTAAGGTCAGGTGCCGGTAAGGCCCGCTGGTCTACTTTGCCGTTGGGTAGGCGCGGGAATTCTTCCAGCTCGACGAAAACGGAAGGGACCATATAATCCGGTAAGTCTTTGCTCAGCGCTTCCCTTAAATCGGTTAGGGAAATACTTTCCGTTACCTGGTAGTAAGCAACTAATTGAGGGGCCGACCCCGCCTGATTTATGATGGTGACGGCTTCTCGTACCTCGCTGATTCGCTCGAGTTGGCGGCTGATCTCTTCAGGTTCTACCCGGAAGCCCCTGATCTTTACCTGCCGGTCGGCCCGGCCCAGAAAATCAATTAGGCCGGAAGGCCGGTATTTAACGAGGTCTCCGGTTTTGTACAGCCTTGCTTTTAATCCCTCCCTTGCACCTGCGGCCGCGCCCAAATCTGCCGCCAGAAAACGCGCTGCCGTCAACTCCGGCTGCTTCCAATAACCGTCGGCCAAACCTTCTCCAGCCAGGTACAACTCACCGGGCACGCCAATGGGGGCCGGCTGCATATTTTCGTCGAGGACGTAATTCTTTACGTTAGGAATCGGCCGCCCGATCGGAACGGCTCCGTTGGCATCTTCCTCCGTAATTTTATGGGCAGTACACCAAACGGTACCTTCCGTTGGGCCGTATTCATTGACGAGCTCCACCGCTGGAAACTGCTCGAAATGCGTCCGGACCAGCGCCGAAGAACAGGCCTCTCCCGCCACCATCACCGTTTGTAAAGACGCCAGCTCCTGAGGAGTCGCTTCTTCCAACAACAGCTGATAAAGGGAAGGGAGTAATAAGGTATGCGTAATGCCCTGATCGTAGATGATGCTCCGCAACCGCGCCATGTCCTGCTCGATCCGCTTTGGTGGGATGACCAGTTTGCCGCCCTGACTCAATGTCCAGAAGATGCCGGCGACCGAGCTGTCGAAAGCAAAGGAGGAAAGTAGTAGGAAAGCCTTGGGCTGGTGGTCGAAATAGGCAAAACGTGCCGTCGTCGAGTGCACCAAGTTGGCGTTAGTAATGGTGACGCCCTTGGGCTGCCCGGTACTGCCCGAAGTGTAAATTAGGTAAGCTGGATCATTGGCTGAAAGGGAGGGCCAGGTAGGTTCCTGCGTGGATAATTCCGTAGAAGTATCGATGATTTGTAGCCCAGCGTTGGCTAAATTGGGACGTAGGTTTTTGGTGGTGACGACCACTTCGATGCCTGCGTCTTTGATGACGTAATCTATGCGTCCCGCTGGGTAATCTGGGTCCAGGGGCACATAGGCGCCGCCTGCCCGCAGGATGCCGAGGATGCCTACGGCGATGTCTACCGTCCGGCCAACGTACAGCCCGACCGGTGTGCCGGGGTGGACCCCGGCGGCAATCAACTCGCCCGCAAGCGTTTGGGAGCGCCCGAAAAGTTCTCTGTAGCTCAGTTGTTGCTGGTCATCGGCTACTGCGATGGCCGCAAGGTCTTTACTTCCGTTGGCCAGAATGAGGTCCATGATCGAGGCCGGGCGGGGCAGTTCAGTGGCCGTCTCGTTCCAGTCCACCAGTACTTTTTGGCGTTCTGCCAGCGCCATTAATTCAAGCCGGGTGACGGGTGTGTCAGGCTGGCCAGTACCGTTTTTTAGCAGCACGCTCAGGTGGTCCAGTATCCGTTGGGCGGTGGCTTCGTCGAAGATATCCTCAGCGTATTCCAGCGCTAGGGTGAAGTGGTCGCCGTGGTCGGTCGCGAAGAGGGTGAGGTCAAACTTGGCCACGCCAAGGTCCATCATCTCTTCCCACAGTTTCAGGCCGGCGGGGAGCGTTGGCGGGGCGGCTTCGGTATTGTAGACCAGCATGTTTTGAAACAGCGGGTTGGCCCCCGGTACCCGCCGGGGTTGCAGGTGGTTGACGAGGACATCGAAGGCAACGTCTTTGTGTTCCAGCGCCTGCTCCATCTGGGTTTTGGTGCGCGTAACCAGGTCGCGAAAGCGCTCCTCCTTGTCTTCAAATTGCGTCCGCAGCACTACCGTCTCGTTGAGGAAACCGACCATGCCTTCGAGTTCGGTGCGGTCGCGGGTGCTGACGGGACAGCCTATCGTGAGGTCTTTTTGGGCGCCGTAGCGCAGGAGCAAGGATTGGTATGCAGCAAGGAAGACAACATTGTTCGTGGTGCCTGCAGCTCTGGCCAATTCCCTGATCTGGCCGGATGTTTCTGTAGAAAGGGCCGTCGTAAGCGTCGCTCCAGCATAGGTCGGCTTCGCCGCCCGCACCCGGTCGAAGGGTAGGGCGGAGGGCGGTGGGTCTTCGCCAAGGAGCCCGGTCCAGTATTGGAGGCTCTTTTCTGCTACGGGCCGTTGGTTCTTCCAGTGGGCGTAGTCGGGAAATTGGATGGGGAGCGTAGCGCGTTCGCTGGTCCGACCTTCCACTAGTTCGGTGTACATCCCGAATAACTCTTCGTTGAGGACCATCAGGGAAGAGTGGTCACCGATGATGTGGTGCATACCGATGACAAGCAACGAAGCTTCCGTCCCGAGGCGAATTAGCGTGGCCCGAAACAGCGGCCCGGCGGCGAGATCGAATGGTTTTTTAGCTTCGGCTAATGCTGCGGCTTCGCCGCCTGCCCGTCGTTCGGCTTCCGGCAGGGTGGTCAGGTTTATACGATCCATCCGGAAGTCTCCGGCGGGGCGGATGACAAGTTGGATGTCTTCTTCCGAGCGAACGTAGTTGGACCGTAGTAATTCATGCCGTTCGACAATCTGCCCTAGGCTCTGCTCCAGTAAGTCCGCCTCCAGTTGGCCGGCAAACCGGTAAAGGTGACCATATTGGTAGAAGGCATTGTCGGGATACAGTTGCTGCAATAACCATAGCCGCTGCTGGCCGCTAGTGGGGGCAACTACGGTGCCCGACGGCCGTGCCGGGATGGCACGGTCTACCGGCTTGCGGCGTTGCTTCCACTTGCTTAGTAGGTCGGCTTGTGATGGTTTTGGTTGTGGCATGTTGCAGTCGTTGTGGAGTCGCTTTCGCTCTCGTTGGGGGCTTTTGGCCGTTGGGGAGTCGCTTCGCTCCTGTTGCCGCAGCGACTTTCCCAACGGGAGCGAAGCGACACTTACATCCCGAAGATGTCTTTAAAAATATTGAAGAACTTGAAGTTGAAATCGAAGGCCCGTTCAATGACCCAGTGCATGGCCATAAGAATAAGTAAGATGGAACCCCAGAAGATGAAGTGGGGATAAAATTTTGTTTTCCGAATGAAGAAGAGGATGGGGAAAATGGCACAAACGATGAGTACCTGCCCTAATTCTACCCCAACGTTGAAGCCGAGGAGGGAGTAGGCCATAAAGTCGCCACTTAATCCTTTCTCACTGAGAACGCTGGCAAATCCGAAACCATGGAATAAACCAAAAATGAAGGTGATTATCCACTCCTTGGCTTTGAAGATCGGCACGATGTTGTGAAACGCCGCAACAGCAATGGAGAAAGCAATGATGCTCTCTACCAGCCTCGAATTAAGCTCGATCCAGCCAAAGGAAGCCAGTGCCAGGGTGATGGAGTGGGCTACGGTAAAGGCCGTTACGATCTTGAGGATGTATAGAAAGGCGGATTTGAAATCGGATACGGGGACCCATTCCCAAGCTTTTTCACCGTCGGTTAGTAAAGTCTTTGGCCGGCGACGAACTACGGAGGGAAGGATAAGGGCAACCAGGAAGAGGATGTGATCGAGACCGATCCAAATGTGCCACATGCCGAGTTTGACCAGGGCGGAGAACCCTTGCCAGACGGAACCGTCGGTAAGGTCTAGTGCTTGCTGGGTAGTGCCCTTGTCGAAAATGGCGGAAAGCCGTGAGTAGTTGGACAGGATACCCGCTTTCCAGTTGTGCTCCTGGATGAGGCCGCCGGAGTGATTGGGAGATACGTCGAAAAGTAGGTCGTACCTGATGTTGAGTTCGTCAGGAACTTCGGTCAGGCCATCCAGGACGAAATTTACCCGGACAAAGTCTTCCTCATCGTCAAGGTTGACGACCTCCGTATCGGTAAACCGAATGGTGTACGGCTTCTCTCCCGCAAAATCAGACCTGCTTTTGATGTAAGCACGGAGTTGGTCCAGGTAGGGCTCCATCGCCGCCATCGACATCGGCTTGGTGAATGCGCTGCCAACGGCTAGGTTGATGTCTGGCATGGAGATCTCGTACCGCCCTTTTATGTTATCCTTATAAATGTTCAGGTAGAGGTAACTTTGATCAGGAGCGTGGGCTTCAGCGGAAAACGGAAATAAAAAACAAAAGGCCAGCAACAAGGCCAGCAGTGGTCGGAACGTTCTATTCATTTCTCTTTAGTGTCTTATTGAATGATACTCGGAGTCTGTCCGATGGTATGGGAGGTAGAGGGGATAATCTTTGCGCAAACCCTCAACGGTTAAACGGATCGCGCCATTTCCTGGAAGCTTTCACTTTCTACCTCCAGTTCGGCAAATGTACCGCTGGCGGAGATGACTCCGTCCCGCACCAGGAAAATTCGATCGGCATGGCGAACGGTGGATAAGCGGTGAGCGATGATAATGGTCGTAATTTCCTGCGGTAGGTTATTAAGTGATTTAATGATGCCCCGTTCCGTTACGTTGTCCAGGGCGCTGGTCGCTTCGTCGAGCACTAATACCGCCGGTTGATGGAAAAATGCCCGGGCCAGGCCCAGGCGCTGGCGCTGTCCGCCGCTGAGGCGGATACCTTTTTCACCGATCATGGTGCGGTATCCGTTGGCAAGCTCGCTGGAGATGAAGTCGTGGATGTCGGCCAGTTTCGCTGCTGCGAGTAGGCGTTCCTCTTCGGTGCTGGTGAGCGTTTCTTTTAGGGAGATATTGCGAGCGACAGTATCGTCGAAGAGAAAAACATCTTGTGGTACGTAAGCAATACCACTACGCCAGGCGGAAAGCAGGGCAGGAGTGAGTGGTGTATGGTCAATGATGACCGCTCCTTCATCGGGGCTTAGTAGCCCGACAATCAGGTCAACGAGTGTGGTTTTCCCTGAGCCTGTGGCCCCAACAAAAGCGACCGTTTCTCCCTGCCTGATGGTCAGGTTAATGTCTCGTAAGGTTGGGCGTTCATTGTTCTCGTAGGTAAACGTCAGGTTGTCTAAGCTAATCGTATCCCGAAGTGGAAGTCGCGCTGCGGGCACCTTGGTGATGTGGTGGTCTTCGCCGGGGGCGGTTGCGGGTAGCGATGCTTGGCGTTGCCTACCGTTCTTGGTCGATTTTACGTAAAGTGCCTCATAGAGCTTATCGATCACCGGCCAGGTATGCACCAGCTTGCCGACGGCGGCAAAGCCAGCCTGGAGTGCGGGAAGTAACCGATACCCGGCTACGGCGTATAAACTGAGCTTGGGAATAATGTTAACAATATCTCCTACTGTCAGGTATAGGTGAATGGTAACAACCACAATGGTGCTGAAGGCAAGCGCTTCAAGAATGTACCTGGGCGCGCTGACGGTAACATTGTAGCGGGGTTGAATGTCGCAGAACTCGCGGGAAGCATCTTCGTAGCGATCGGCGAAAAAGGAGTCGCGATCAAATACTTGTACCGTCTTTATCCCATTGAAAAGCTGAATAACGCTTTGGTACCGCTTGACGGACAAATCGATACGTTGCTCGCCAATTCGCCGCAAATAACGGCGCTGAAAAAGGAAAATAATTGTGTACGCCGCCCCCAGTCCCCCAAACATGACTAATGCAATTTTTACATCCACCCACAGCAACAGACTTAGGATAATAATGCAAACCAGGCCACGGGAAAAGACCTCGATGATGGGTAAAATGATGCCGTTTGTTAAGTGTGTGGTCTCTCCGATAACGAATGTCGTAAACTCCGTTGTATTTCGGTTGAGGAAGTATTCGTAAGGGCGGGCGAGGTAGGCTTTGAGCAACCTTACGCTCACCTGGTGGGACACACTCCAAGAGGTCTTGAACTGAAGCCAGGTTTTGAAAACTGAGAAAGTGTTGGTCAGGCAAAGCAGCCCAATAACTGCTACCCCCGCCCAGATCATCATCTGCCGGATGCTCTCAAACCTAAGCATAACGTAAATACCGTGTAGGAACTCATTCCGGTCAACAATGCCGGGGTCCGCAACTAACTGAATGAAGGGTAGCACGGAGACAACGCCGACAACTTCAAGAATAGACATCAAAAAGACGACGACCCCAAGAACCATGAATTTTCGACGCTCCGTCGAAGTCAACATCTTCCAAACCTTTCTAAATCCAGTCATAAATGTAGTTTTGCACTCTATTGATTTTTTGTACCAATCACCATGAGCCAAGGTACGCAAGTAAGTAAGGGTTCGGATTGGAAATGGTTTTGGAAGGGTGAGTAAACGCGCTGAAAGAGACCTTAAATAAAGAGCTGATAGTAAAAGTTGAACTCCAGATACAAGAATCCATACCTAAAACTACCTCGCTACAAGAACCTATATCTTCGTTTTTGCGTATCGTAGGTCTACCCACTGACCAAGACACTTTATCAACTAGCAAACTTACACATGTTAATAGTTTATTCCTTGCTGAAATCAAGGCTGATGAGATATCGCCTCGCTTTCGCTGTTCCAGTTTTTCTAGCATTTTTTATGCAAAACTTGGATGCACAAGATCTCCGCGGCCGCATCACCAGCCAAAAAGGAGAACCGCTTATTGGCGCATATGTCTTGGTGAAAAGTGCCGATACCCACAGTCATACGGATGAGTACGGAGACTTCCTGCTCCGGGGTCCCTCCATAGGTGATACCTTGTTAATTAGTTACTTAGGCTATAATCCGTTACGGGTGGAAGTGGAAAGCCTTGACAAAA
>JBLHRW010000255.1:0-7511 GCA_047626445.1 Neolewinella sp. | reverse complement strand
CGCGTTAGGGCGAGGTCTTAAAATTGGGTAGGGCTTCCTTACCTACCCCCGAAGTTATTCAAGCGCTGCCTGAACGTTGAAGAACTGTACATACCCTGCCCATCGTGGCCAATCCCATCGACAATAACTTTCTCATGAACCTCCTGGCCAGGATAGGCCAACTCCAGGTAGCGAAACATCTGCTCCCCTCTGGCAAAGCGCGTAGGCCCCAATAAGGTAGCGCTACAATCCATCGTATTGAGCGATGGGTCGGCCTGGTTGCCATTCCCCAGTAAGTAAGTGACATCGCGCGCCAAAAATCGTTCATTGAAGGTGGTACTGTTCGTATTCTCCAGGTAAGGGGGCACGACCGAGTAGCCCAGCGGCCAGATGTCGTAACCGGTACAATTCGTAGGCGTGAATAGCTGATCCGAATTCCCGTTAAGGCGCCGCCCGTCCGGATAATATAGGTACTGACTATTGGCTACCAGGTAGTCGAACGATAGGGCAGGCAGGGCTTCTTCCACCTGATTCGCCGCAGCGTAGAGGTGCGTAAACAGGGCGCCGGAAGAATGGCCGGTCACCATGACCTTCTCGAGTACGGGAAAGTGAGCCTGGTCTCCAAGCTGCGTGAGGAGTTGATCCACCACACTGAAGGAGCTTACCGCTGATCCAGCGGCTGCGTTGCTACCTTCCCGCCAACTACTACCAGACCAGAAAAGCTCGTTTGCTGCCGCTTCTCCTGCGTTCTTGAAGATGGGCGCGATCACCAATACACTATCCTCGAGACCAGCCGATCGTAAGGCGTTCATTAAGTAATTAAAATAATCATCCCCATTACGATTGACGCCGTGCACAACGATGATGGCCGCAGTAATCTCTTCCCACCGCGCCAGGTCTTCGTAAATGGGAAAACTCGCATAAAATTGAAAATCTCCACCGGTGCTTCCCATGAAACTGGAGGTTCTCAAGCAATTCTGTGTAGCCGAAGTACAGGGCGGTAAGGAGGTGATGCTGCCGTCCGCTGTAGTCATAAATGAAAGGCTAACCTCGTTAGATAGTTGCCCTCCGTCTTCAGCAATCGGGGCGCTGAGAATACGCAGCGTGTAGGTCGTCTCAAAGGCCAGGTTCGCGCTTATAATGGCGCCGGAAGACTGGTTCGTGTAACTGAAGTCAGGCGTCGGATTATCGTTCGCGGAGGTCAAAGAAAAAGCCGCTTCAAACAATGTCGGATCCAGCGCTCGCGAAAAAGTAATGCCTATCTCCACCGCAACCGGCAGGTCTTCGGCGCCATCTCTGAGCTCAGCATTGTTAAGCTGAATAGAGAACAGGTTTATGGGGTCGATGTCCGCATCGTCGTCAACAACGCAACCTAGCGCAAGCAGAGGTAAGGTCAAAAGAAGCACGGCAAATCTGGCGTTAAATTTCATAGTTGTTTTATTGGTGCAGACAGATACTGATATACATGAATATCCACGATGACTTCGATACTTCGACAAGCTCAGCCACCATTTTCTTTGGTCGTATCAGCGTATCAGCGCAGCTAAAACGCTGCCCAGTAAGGGCACGCCCATTCATCTACTCACAAAAAGTATAGGCGCAAGTAGAATTTTGGGTAGTCGTGGATGCCGTGGCACAATCGACATCAGCAGTGCTGAATACCCCGCCGGACTTATATGCCCAGGTACCAGAGTAGTCCCAAGGCTGCTCGGTACCATCGACGTCGGCATCGCCGTAAGTCTGAATTACCGCCATATCCTGAAACAGTTCAATCGCATCATCCCCGTTTTGGTTCATCTCCCCGGCTTGAATTACTAAATCGTAGCCATCGTAGCAAGCGCCAAAGTAGACGGCCAGCGAAGCCGGTTCCCGCGCTACGAGGATGTGGTCACCTTCGCTAACGGACTCCGCGGGGTAAGTAAACTCCTGCCCGTCGGTACCGCCCCCGTTATTGGCAACCCCCAGGCCGTATATGCTGAGGTCGGCAATGTCCCGGTTGGCGCGTACATGAACGGCTTTACCACCGTTGGTGCCAGAACCGTCCCACAGCAATGCCATTACGCCCTGAAGCTGGAGGGGGCTGCAGAATGGATACGAACATGCTGTCCCCAAAACGGCCGTTGCATTTGCGGAGCAATCGACCGGCGCATATTCCCAAACGCCTTTAAGTTTATAGGCCCAGGCTCCGGTCCATTCCCATTCGAGTCCCGTACCGTCGAGTTCAACGTCTCCGTAAGTTTCGATGGCGATTTGTCCCTGATAAAGCTCAAAGGGATCGTCTCCGTTGAAATTTAAGCCGTCGGTGGGGATTACTAGCTCGAAATCAGCGTAACAGTCTCCGAAGTAAGTGGCTAACCCGGCTTCATCAGCATCACGCACGAGCAGAATATCGTCTCCCGCAGTAAGCATCTCAGCCGGAAAGTCAATCTCTCTTCCGTCCGATCCTCCGCCGTTATTGGCGATACCTAGACCGTACACACTCAAATCCGTTATGTCTTCCAGTACCCTTAGGTGTACTGCACGTCCGTTGGTACCATCTCCACCTATTTTCAGGGACATTACACCCTTGATCTCCAGTGCGGGAGGAAGGTCTCCCAGGGTAAGGCTTAATGCCTGCGGCTGTTCTTCCCTGGCGTTTACCAAATTGGCAAAAACCACTCCGATGGTCTCCTCTCCTTCCAGATCAGCGTCGTTCAGGCCAGTCAGCGTAACGGAAGCTTCCGTGCTACCCGCAGGAATGGTCAGACTGGTGGCGCTAACGGTAAAATCTTCGTCTACAACCGCTGATCCCGTGAAGCTAAGGTCAAAATCTACATCCTGAAGAATGGACATTCCCAAGGTGGCCGTAACCGTTAGGGTCTCCCCTTCAAAAAGGCCGGTTGCGTTACTCGCCAGACTTATGGATGGCAGGGCAAAAGCCTCCGTGGTGAAGTTGAAAGAAAATGGTTCCGTGCTGAACTCCCCTCCTGCTCCATAAGTACCCGTGGGTAAGGTAATGGTATAGGCTGTTACGTAATCCAATGGAGTATTGAAGGTAAAGGCAGCGAACGAATTATCACCGTCGTAGCCGATGGTGTAATCAGCGGCGGGGCTAATTTGCAGCGCTCCCTCGAGGGCGGAGGTATTTAACCCGTGTGAGAAGACGATTTCTAGCGTAGGGAGTACCGATACATCGGTTTCTCCCGGGCTGGCCCGGTTACCGCCCACGTCTACCCTTAACACCCGAAAATCATTGGTGATCGGCAGAATGTCGTCCTCATCCTCACAGGCAGAGCCCATACAAAGGAGCAGGAAAGCCCCAAAAAGCCAGAAAGTATTATTCGTTGAAAATTGCATGTTGATCGACTTAGAGGTTTCGATAAATTGAGTCCTTAGGGTACGCAAAAGAATGCCGTCCCTAATCATTTTTTACTGGTATGGAAAGGGTGTCGAACGTAAAGTCGTCGACCAATTGTTGAAGAAAATCCGCCTCCTGCAAATGCATAAAAAGGAGGTAAAGCTTTTCGCCGTTCAGGTCCTTCGTTAGTAACCTTGGCGGAATATTAGCAGTAGTGCTTCCTGTGAAATACTTATAGAAAGCCAAGCCAAGGAGGTAGGTGCCGTTGGCCGAAGGGTGCTTATCGTCGAAGAACAGTTCTATATCCGGCCGCCACTTTCTGGCCGCCGCGAAAATTGGCCCGGCGGGTACAAAGCCAGCACTATTTTCCTTCGCAAGGCGTTCGTGCATTTCCGTTATTTCGGTTTGCATCAAGGGGTTAGATTTATACGCCCAGGTCAGCATGAAGATGGGCTCGCCTCCCTTTTCTCTTACTAGGTCGGCAAACTTCCCTCCGTACTCCATAAAGGATTCAGGCGTATCCAGCGAACTTGTGCTGTGGTTGTTGAATACAACGTAATCCCACTTCCCCGACTCAAGCAGCTCCATCGTATGGGTCCCTTTCTCACTTTTCCAGTGCTGTTCCAGGTTAGAGCCGCCAACGGTAGACTGGCGGGTTTCAATGTTGGCGCCCTGCGATTCGGCCATCGCCATCACCACCTGTGGCAGGTTGTAGAAATAGGTAAAACTATTCCCTACAAAAAGCACCCTTACCGTAGTGGTGTCTTGCGCGGCTAAGTGGAGTGGCCCACAAGCTATAAGCCCAATTATCAGCCACCATATCCTTAATTTCGGTTTCATCATCATCGTATTTTTTAGCGTCGCCTTTTTTGGCGCGGACGCCGGTGCAGGGTAGGAGGATTAAGGAGCAGTGATCTACCTGTTTACCGCGGTGGGATCGAAAAAATTCGGAAGAGGACTAGGCACCGAAGAGTTACGGTCGATCTCCGTAGTAGGGTACAAAAAGCGCTGGGGGAGGTCGGAGCCCATATTTGGCATAACGGGTACCCGCACCATCAGCTCATTTTCCGTACGGCGGGTGTCGTTGAATCCTTCAATTTGCCCGAAGAAGGTGATGTAGCGCTCTTCCAGGATTTCCCTTAGTAAAGCATCCCCTTCGCTTAGCCCGTCGGCGTTTTCCATGCCACCATTGACGAAATCTTCACTGCCGTAAGCGTCGTACCGCACTGCACCTGCGTCCGCGCCGCTTAAATAACCTCCTGCTGCCATAAAGGCGCGGAAATCATTGAGATGTCCCAGGCCCGTTTCAAAACCGGCGGTCCGAAAGCCGGCTTCCGCGAGGAGGAGCAGGTTCTCCTGATAGGTAAGCAGTGAAGAGGGCTCGTCCGTCGCCGCAAAGCCATCAACGACATTCGGCTGGGTGCCGAACTCCGTAACGTTGAACAGGTAGTTATAGCGGCCGGTTTCGTCCGTTTTAGCGTTACCTCGGTAACTGCTAAAATCAGGACTAAGCGTGGCATCTGGTGCCACCAGACTGGTCATGAATTCTGAGGTGATCAGGTCAGATTGCCGTACGGCGATCGCGAAAAACTGGTAATTCAAATTGGCATCATTGGCGGCGTTCCCGTGGGGTGTGAGCCAGCTGTTCCCCGCCGCGCTGATGCCTTGCTGAGCTGCGGTATAGGCAGCAGCATAATCGCGGGTATGCATAAAGTAACGGGCCTTCAGCGTATACGCAACCTCCGTCCAAGGTGCCGGGTTCCCATCGAAATGGATATCCGCACCACTAACCGGCCGGCCAGCGCCGGAGCTGAGGTTGATGATCGCCTCGTCCAGCAGGCTTTGCAGCTTATCGTACACCATAAGTTGCCCCTCGAAAGCGGGATTAATGACGTCGATCTGGCCAACGTCGTCGAAGGGGATATCGCCCCAAAGGGCGGTGGTAGTACCTAGAGCGGCGGCACGAATGACCTGCGTAATGCCTGTCGTTACCCCGTTGATGCCTTCTGCTTGCGCCTGTTGCTCCGCCGCCAGGGTATTCGCGATAGCGCCCACCATCGCGTCGTTCCACTGGGCGTCAAAGTCACTGGTGGTTACGGCATATTCGCTGAAGCCCTGATGCTGGCGATCAATCCCGGTGTAGTAACCGCAAAAAATGCCGGCCTTACGGGCGGTCTCTCCGGTTTGTAAGCCGGTATTGCCCAGTTCCGCTCCGGTAAGAATGTACTGGTAGGAGGTAGTCGTGGGCGCGTTGGGGTTCTCATTCAGATCTTCCACCAAGCTGCTACAAGCGGTCAAACCGCAGGCACAAAGGAAAAGGATAGTTAGATATTTCATGTCCGGATGCTTGTAAAAGTTAAAAGGTTAGACCGAGGGAGAAGATGTAGGACTTGGTTCCGGGGTTGTTGAAATAATCAATACCGCGTGCCAGGCTGACGCCCTCCAGGTTAGTGTCCGGATCGTTGCCCTCGAACGGGGTCCACAACACGAGGTTCCGGCCGGTGAAGGAAAATTGGGCACTGCCAAGTCCGAAGCGCTCTTTCAGCCACTTCGAGTTAGCGGTGTACGAAAGCGTCAGCTCCCTCAATCTCGTCCAGGAGCCATCCTCGATGTACAACTCGTCGTTGCCGCCGCTGAAAAAGCCACCGTCTCCGTTGTACCAACTTTCGGTCAGTGCAACGGGGCCAGCACCGAAGTTTTGGACTGTTCCCCGGAAGGTGGTTCCAGCGAGGATGACGTTGCCGTTATTTTCTAGCAAGTTCTGGCCCGCAACGGATTCAGTTCCTGTATCTCCCCAAGTACCCAGGTCTGAAAGCACCGATTTGGTACCCGCAAAAATATCCGCTCCCTGGTGGGTTTCCAGTAGGGCGGAGAGGGTGAAATTTTTATAACGCAAGGTACTGAAAGCCGAGCCCTGCCAGTCCGGATTGGGGTCACCGATTACGCCCTCCAGTTGGTCCTGCTCGGGAAAACCATTTTCGTCGAAAACGATGCCCCCGTTCTCATCCCGCAATGTCCTGGAGCCCCATAGCACCCCAACGGGAAAACCTTCTAACACCCGTGCGTTTACGGCCGAGAGTCCTCCCAGGTTAATGGTCAAGCCTTCTTCGAGGCGAGTAACTTCGTTTCTTACCTGAGAGTAGATCAGGTTAAAGTCCCAGGTCCAATCCTTGCTTTTGATCACATTATATCCCAGATCGATTTCCACTCCCTTATTCTGTAGTTCAGCTCCATTGGTGTAGAGCCTGGTCACGCCCCGGGAGTTAGCGATCGGGAAGTCAAGAAGAACGTCACTAGTCGTATTCGTGTAGTAGGTGGCGCTTAGAGACAGCTTATCCTTTAAGAAGCGTAGATCAATCCCGACTTCGGTTTCCTTTTTTCGCTCCGGCCTGAGATTAGCACTACCGCGCTGCGTAGAGGGAACAAAAGCTCCGTTGCCGAATAGCTCTCCGGCCAGGTCTCCACCAAATTGATCTCCGAAACTGGGAGAGACAAAAACATTGGTGGTATTATAGCGTGAGGGCTGCACCCCAACCTCGCCGTAGGATAACCTTAGCTTACCGAAGGACAGCAACTCGCTTTCCAAATCTGCCAGCTGAGTGAATTGCCAGGCAAGCGAAACGGAAGGAAAGTAAAAGGCATTATTCTCCGTCCCGAAGGTCGAAGCAGACTCTGCCCGCAGCGTTCCAGTGAGGAAGAGCATGTCATAGGCCGAAAAGCTGGCCGATCCGTAGACGCCCACCGTTCGTTCCTGGCCAAAGGTGCTGTTCACCTCCCGGTTTTCGGGAATAGCGTTATCGATGTCCCGAAGCCCGCTCGCCACATCGGTGAACTGGAGGTAATTTCTGATGCTTGCCCCCTGAACGTTCAGGCTGCGATCGTTGAAGTTGAAACCCACCAGCAGCGTACCGCTGAAGTCTGAACTAAAGGTCTTCCGCGCCTTGGCGATGTAATCCATATTGAGGATCGAGTTCTGGGCAATCTCGCGCTGAAAAAAGCCCGCAGTAAAGTCACCGGCAGCGGAACCTGGGGTGAAAAACTCTTGCTGGAGTTCCGTGTATTTATCCAGGCCGACCCGGCCGATCAGGTCAAGCCAACTGGTCGGGGATACCGTCAACTCCAGCGTATTGATGAAACGGTCAACGTTGGCTATGTTCTCCTGCTCGTTCGTCGTCCAACTGGGGTTATTGTAAGT
>JBLHRW010000254.1:0-7600 GCA_047626445.1 Neolewinella sp. | reverse complement strand
AACCTCCGCCGCCCTCGGCTACGGTTTCCGTTGTGGCTTCCTCGGCATGCTCCACCTCGAGATCGTGCAGGAACGCCTTTTCCGTGAGTTCAATATGGACGTCATCACGACGGTGCCGAACGTTACCTACCGCATCACGGACACCAAAGGCGTGGTCACCGAAATCCGTAACCCCGCGGAATTACCCGAGCAAAATAATCGGCAAATGGTGGAAGAACCCATCATCTTTGCCCAGATCATCACCACCACCGACTACATCGGTGCGATCATGAACCTCTGTATCGATAAGCGCGGAACGCTGACGAAACAGACCTACCTCAGCCCCCAACGTGTCGAGCTGCACTTCGTGCTGCCGCTGGCCGAAATCGTTTTCGATTTCTACGACCGCCTCAAGTCCATCAGCCGCGGCTACGCCAGCTTCGACTACCAGCCGAAAGACTACCAGGAGACCGACCTCGTCCGGATGGACATCAAGCTAAACGGCGAAAACGTGGATGCCCTTTCGGCGCTCGTTCACCGTTCCAAGGCCCGCTACGTCGGCCAGGGAATGTGCAAGAAGCTTCGTGAACTACTGCCACGGCAACAGTTTATGATCGCCATCCAGGCCGCCATTGGCGGCAAGGTCATTGCCCGTGAAACCCTTTCCGCCATGCGGAAGGACGTAACCGCCAAGTGTTACGGTGGCGACATCTCCCGTAAGCGGAAGCTGCTGGAAAAACAGAAGGCCGGTAAGCGGAAAATGCGCCAGTTCGGTAATGTGGAAGTGCCGCAGAAGGCGTTTTTGGAATGTCTTAAGCTGGACTAACAAGGTCGGGGCTTTGTAGGGGGAGTAACCACTAAGGGACGCGAATTAAATAAAACGTGTTTCTTGACCTGACGCTTTTGTTCTCGCCGTTCTTGAAGAATTCTTTGCATAGCCGTAGCTACGGAAATAATTTTTAAGAGCGGTGAGGGCAAAATAAGGCGGTCAAGAAGCATGGTTTATTTATTTCGCGTCCCTAAGGCATTAAGGCACTGAGAAGCTACACTAAGGAAGGGCGTGTGGGAGAAACCATTAAGTGCATTTAGGTCACCTTTCCCGGAGGAAGAGGCGCACGAGCGGAGCGAGCATGTGCTTGCGGTAGCACTACCAGACTACCGAACTACAAGACTAATAGGGCGGGGACGCAGGTGCAAGAAAGGTTGGAAAGAGCAGCAGAAGACCGTTGCTACTGCTAGACATTATTGCCGCGAATTTCTGAACCTATAACACTCCAATGACGGCAACTCTGTGCTTCCTCCGTGCCTCCCTCCGTGCGGCCCTCTGTGAGAACTAAATAGCTGCTTAGCAGCCCTCCCTTTGCTGTGCCCTCTGTGAGAACAATTAGCTGCTTTAGCAGCCTCTGCCATACCTATCATAAGGCGGGTTTGTTTTATTAAAATCAATAAGCCTACGTAACCAGAAAAGTTAACGCACCATCAATCGCCCACTAGCTAAAACTTGCCCGCCCCGCCGGACAGTGTAGAAGTAGACCCCAGCAGCACAGCTTAAGTCAAACTCACTCCGTAGCGTCCGTAAAGGGCTGCGCAGCACTTCCATTCCTAGTGCGTTGACCACCACGATTTCGTCGTATTTGTAGCAATAGATATCAACGCCGTTGCGCGTACTGTCCACGTTTACCGGCCAATAGAATCATGCCGTCGGCGTCAACGTCGAGGTCCCAGGCAGTCGCGCTGCCTTCCTCTACGCTGAAGACCTGTCGCGTCCATTCCGGATTTAGGATGGCCTGGGTATGGGCCGACGGAATGAACACGAACCACGATAGGATCAGGGGGCAGAGGGTTCTCATAATCGTTGTCTTTGTTGGTCTTGGGGTGGATTGTTCAGGAAGGTAAAGGCAGAAATGACTGAGTTGCAACTAGTTTAACTTAAGCCTAACTTGGTGGTAGCTTTTATTTAGACCTTCTCCAAATTCAATGTATCTACATCAATTGTGAAGTGTTTGACCTATATTGTTGATTCACTCACTAAATCATGTATTCATGGATTTGCCTAAAGTAGCCGCCCCAAACCCTATTCCCGTTGACCTTGAAGCCGGTAACACCTACGCTTGGTGTACCTGTGGCCTTTCGGACAATCAGCCATTTTGTAATGGTACTCATAAAGGGACGGGCTTTGCTCCGAGAGTATTCGTGGCCGAGGAGACGAAGACTGCTTATATGTGCCAGTGTAAGCAGACGAGTAATCCAGGGTTTTGTGACGGCTCACATAAGAACCTCAGTTAGCGGAAGTGCCTGTATGTTGGGGATGAATTATCCACCTCACTTCCATCTTTTCTTTTAAATAAGAAGATCTTGACAATGCCAGCATGGCAATCGCAAGGTCTAGGTAGAGGACCTCCCGGTCCGACTTGACGCATGGCAAACACTAGCTTTGCTGCTCCTTCAGGGTCGGACCGGGAAGTCCTCTGCCTATCAATTACCGAGCATGCGATTGCCCTGACATTGTCAGAGGTGCTTGGGGCCGAATGGATTTGCTTAACCTATATTTGCCGCCATGCATACTAAGAAAACGTATACGGTCCTGGAAATGGCCTGGTGGACCCGCTATGAAACCTTTCTTTTCATCGCCATTATTACGGCTTGGGTTTCCTTGTTTTACTTCTTGGATTTAGCCTGGCTAAAAATACCCTGGACGCCACTGGCGTTGATCGGTACAGCGGTAGCTTTCGTCATTGGTTTTCAGAACAATTCGGCCTATGGCAGGATTTGGGAAGCCAGGATGATCTGGGGTGGAATCGTGAATTCTTCACGGACCTTCGGGATGTACCTTCAGGCTATGTTGACGAACGAGTACGCTGACGCGCCTCAATCAGAGGAGGAACTTCGCAGCGAAGTAAAAACCCTTACCTACCGGCATATTGCCTGGATGACGGCACTGCGCCACGCGATGCGGGCGCCTAGGCCATGGGAAACCACCTCTCAACATAAAACGAATCAAGAATGGGGCTATCACCCTCCAGAGTTAGACATTTCTGTGGAAGAGGATCTGAAGCCTTACCTCTCTGCGGCAGATTTTGCCTACCTGGCCGGAAAGAACAATAAGCAAACCGCTATACTGTACTTGCAGTCGAAGCATTTAAAAGCGCTGAAAGAAGCGGGTGTGATTTGGGAATTTTCTTTCCTGGAACTGGAAAATCTATTGCAGGAATTATTTACCCATCAAGGAAAGAGCGAACGGATTAAAAACTTTCCTTATCCGCGGCAGTTTGCGACGATGAACCACCTCTTCATGTGGATATTTGTGCTCATGTTGCCCTTAGCTCTTGCGCCACAGTTTGCGGAAATAGGTAAAGACATTGCTACTCATCATCCGCTGGCGGGTGGTCTGTTTGTCTGGCTGGCCGTCCCCTTCTACGTAATCGTGGCCTGGATATTCCATACGATGGAAAGGATTGGCCGTACGGGAGAGAACCCATTTGAAGGAACCGCAAACGATGTGCCAATTTCTACCATCGCCCGCGGAATCGAGATCGACTTGCGACAGAACCTAGGGGAAGCCACGGAGGATATTCCCGCACAATTCCCGGTCCTTTTTGATACCCAATTTTAGGGGCACCGTCCGACTTTTTCCCTCCTTGCTCCTTCCATCCCTTCCCCTTTGGGGACCGCGCCGGTGGCGCGGAGGGGCTGCCTGCACCTGCGGCCGCGCCCTGCTGCAATTGCTGCTGCTCCCATCTTCGATGGCTGGGAGGGACACAATCCTGCAACTTGCAACTTGCAACTTGCAACTTGCAACAAGATTACGCTGCCCGAACAATAAGCCCTAGCTTTACAGCGTGTAAATAGTGGTTGTCCGGATGTTCCTTAACCAGCAAAGTGCTTACCAACGCAGTGAGCACCCAACGGTCCTCCCTGACTGTTTGACCCCCTGAATCTCTAACTCTCTGACTACTAGACGATCTGACTAAAATGCCCACTCAAGCCTACATCTATCAAGCCTTACGCTCTCCACGCGGACGCGCCGACGGTAGTACTGCCGATCTTTACGAAGTAAAGCCGATTGACTTGTTGAGTCAGTGTTTGAAAGCCTTTCAGCGCCGAACGAACCGGGAGGACCTGCCTGCCAGCATTGACGACCTTATTATAGGTTGTAATACCCCGGCCGGAGACCAGGGCTACAACATCGCCCGGGCAGCCTTACTAAACGCCGGATGGGGGAATGCCCGCGGCGGCCTGCAGATCAACCGTTTCAATACCTCCGGCCTGGAGGCGATCAACCTTGCTGCCGCCCGCATCAATGCCGGCTATGGAGAAGTAATGATCGCCGGTGGCCTGGAGTGTATGAGCCGCGTACCGACCTACCTCAACGGCGGCCCGATGATGAATGATCCGGCTACGGTGATCAACAGTCATTACATTCCGCAGGGCGTGGCCGCTGACCTGGTGGCCAGCTCGCACGGCCTCAGCAGGGCTGACCTGGATGAGTATGCCGCCAACAGCCACGCCAAGGCCGTTGCCGCAGCCGAGGCTGGGCACTTCCGTGCCAGCCTGG
Organism: Neolewinella sp.; assembly: GCA_047626445.1. Classification (GTDB taxonomy): domain Bacteria; phylum Bacteroidota; class Bacteroidia; order Chitinophagales; family Saprospiraceae; genus Neolewinella. Next base: position 3,066 of record JBLHRW010000254.1, on the reverse strand, counting down.
AAACCATCACCGATGCCAACGGCCTGATCATCCTAGCTAGAGACAGCATCCCCCGGCCAGGCCTTACCGCCGATGACCTGGCGGAACTCCCTCCTCGCTTTGCAGAAATGGGGCTGGCGGGCTTCGACGAAATGGCCCTGCACCGGTTCCCCTTAGTAGACCATGTGGATCACCTCCATTCCTTTGGTAACACCAGTAAGGCTGCAGATGGCTGCGCGCTGGCCCTCCTTGGAAATGAACCAGCCGGGAAAGCCCTCGGGCTGAGACCCCGGGCGCGTATTCGGGCCGTGGCCATGAGTGCTGTAGATGCCACCCTGCTAACTGGCGGCGTAAATGCAGCGGACCTTGCCCTGCAAAAGGCAGGCCTTGAACGTAAAGATATTGACCTGTGGGAGTTCAACGAATCCTTTGCTGCCCCCGCCATTCGTTTTCAACGGAAAATGGGCGTGGCCGACGACCGGTTCAACGTGCTCGGCGGTGCCATCGCCCTGGGGGAGCCCCTCGGCGCAGTTGGTGGCATGATGCTTTGTCACCTCCTCGATGAACTCGAAAGACAAGACTTTACCCTGGGTAGCCTCACGATCGACGCGGGCGCAGGGCTGGCAGTCTCCACCATCGTAGAAAGAATGGGATAACCGAACCTGCAACCAGCAACCTGCAACCTGCAACCAGCAACCAGCAACCAGCAACCTGCAACCTGCAACCAGCAACCTGCAACCTGCAACCTGCAACCAGCAACCAGCTATGATCAATTACCGCAAAGACACCGATGACATTGTTACCCTCATCCTCGATATGTCGGGACGGGAAAGCAACCTGCTTAACCATGAGCTGGTGGCTGCATTCCGGCCGGTGATCGCACATTTGCAAAAGGAAAAGGCTGCTGGCCGACTGCGGGGTGTCATTATATCGTCGGCTAAAAAAGATTTTCTCCAGGGAGGAGACCTGGCTTATATGTTGATGCTGAAGGATGCTGAAAAAGCATTTAACGCTGCTCAGTTGCTTAAGGCCTTTTTGCGAGACCTGGAAGTACCCGGTGTACCCGTAGTGGCGGCCATTGACGGAGATGCCATCGGGACCGGCTTTGAACTTGCACTGGCTTGTCATCGGCGGATCGTAACGTCTAACCCGAAAATTCGCCTGGGGCACCCGGAAGTACGGATTGGCCTTATTCCGAGTGGAGGGGCAGTTATTCGTTTGATGTGGTTGCTGGGTATAGAGCGGGCTTATCCGCTGTTGTTAGAGGGCCGGAGGTACAGCCCTCAGGAAGCCCTCAAGGTTGGCATTGTTGATGAGCTGGCGGACGATCCGGTGGACTTGATCCGAAAGGCTAAAGCTTGGCTGCTCTCCGACCCAACGACCCACCGGCCGTGGGATGAGGAGGATGGGCAAATTCCCGGCGGCTCCGCCGATGACCCTAACCTGGGGCATCGCATCCGGCTGCTTACCGCCAGGCTGTCGGCAGATACCAATGACCTATATCCCGCCCAGCAGGCCATCATTGACCTGTTGGCCGAAGCATCGAAAGTCGATTTCGAAACGGCCCTAAGGATCGATAGCCGGTACTACGCACGGGTAGCTACTGGTGAGGTGAGTAATAATATGATCTCCACTTTCTGGTTCGATAAACAAGCGATCCGTAGCAATGGCCTGGGCCGGCCAAAAGGCTACGGTAAATTCCGACCCCGCAGGGTAGGGGTGATTGGTGCAGGCAGGATGGGATCAGGTATTGCTTTCCTTTGCCTGCGTAACGGGCTGGAGGTGGTTTTGAAGGACGTCAGCCAGCCGATAGCAGAGCGGGGGAAAGCCTACGTAACAGAGCGGATCGATGAGTACATCGAGCGAGGAACGTTCCAGCCTTCTGAGCGGGAAGAGCTCCTGAGTAGGATCACCACAACGGATCAAAGCACCGAGTTCGTCGGTTGTGACCTGGTGGTGGAAGCCGTATTTGAAAATAAGGCCGTTAAGCAGAAAGTTACCCGCGAGGCGGAGGCGCAACTGGATGAATTTTCCATTTTTGCGACTAATACTATTTCCATTCCGATTACGGAGTTGGGAAAGGAGAGCCTGCGGCCTGAGAATTACGTAGGGATTCATTTTTTCTCCCCCGCAGAAAAAACGTTGGTTGTAGAGGTGATCAAAGGAGACCGGACCAGTGAGGAAACCATTGCCCGGGCCTTTGACTTCGCCACCGCCATCCGGAAAATTCCGCTGGTGGTGAAAGACAGCTGGGGTTTCTTTGCCGCCAGGGTGCAGAATAATTACATCCTGGAGGGCGTCACGATGTTGAATGAAGGATATCCGGCAGCCCTGGTCGAAAATATGGGCCGACAGGCCGGCATGGCTATTGGTCCCCTGGCCCTGGCCGATAAGTTGGGGCTCAGCCTGGTGATGCGGTACGAAAAACAAGCTGCTGGCCACTACGGGGATAAATACCAGCAACACCCGGCGGTGCCGGCGCTAAAGACGATGCTCGATGACCTGGGGCGGGGCGGGGAGCAAAAGCGCGCTGGTTTCTATGAGTATGATGCCGACGGCCCGGCCAGGCTGTGGGCTGGTATCAGCGATCATTTTCCAGTAACTAAAACTGATTATAATCGATTGCGGATGAAGGACCGGTTCCTTTTCTGCCAGGTGATTGAATCGGGTTGGTGCCTGCAGGAAAAGGTGATCACGGAACCCGCCGCAGCGAATCTGGCCAGCGTGTATGCCTGGGGCTTTCCCGGGTACACTGGCGGCGTACTGCGGTACATGGAAAGTTACGGTAGGGAGGCGTTTGGCCAACGGGCTAAGGAGTTGGAGGATCGTTATGGGCAACGGTTCCGCGTACCCAAGTACTTGCGTTCGCCTAAGCTGTAGGTTTTTTTTGGCGCGGCCGCGGGTGCAATAATTGGTTTAGAAGCAGGCTGGAGAAAACTTCTCCATGACCCTGGCTAGTGGTCTGGCAACATTAAATGTTGGGGTAATCTGCGATGCCTTTTGGTGCTGAATTTCGTTGAAGAACTCCTTCCGTAGCTAAGGCTATGCAAGGAATCCTTCGCCTCATTCAACACCAAAATTCATCAG
>JBLHRW010000253.1:0-7601 GCA_047626445.1 Neolewinella sp. | reverse complement strand
TTTTGCCGCCTGGCGAGACGCTTACACCGGAGCTTAGCCGTAGCTAAGTGAGGAGGTAAGCAACGCTGCCAAGCGGTAAAAGGCATCGCGGATAAGTGGTAAGAACTTAGATTACACTGTACTAGGACCTTTTTTGGCGCGGCCGCAGGTGCAAGGAAAGGTTAAAAGGAGCGATGGACAAAGGCCCCAACGATTTCAGCACCAACAGGTACCCCGAGCTACACCCCTAATATACTGCCTGCCATCCTCATCAAGAGTTCTCGCCGGCCATCTTCATCAAACGGTTCGTCGAAGCCTTGTTTCGGCAAAGCCGAAAATTTGATCCGAAAATGTTTCTTTCCCGCTACGGAGAGTATCCTGCCTTGATTGATGAATCGGCCGATGCCGCCGCTCAGGGTTACCTTGTTATCGCCTTTAGCGCCGGCGACTTCATCAATAATGGTCTGCTGCTTCGAGCCAGGGTCCGGCAGCTCTACGACCAGTGCCGCGCTCCAGCCCGGTGCCTCCAGATCATACTGGCAGCTGGCGTACTCGGCAGCGGAGCGCCGGCCTGGTAAGGGCATTTGTACGGTTTTGTCGAAGTAAGAAAGTACCGTTGCCTCCGTCAGGTAGACGCAGACGGGGGGAGGAGGAGCAATATTTACTTCTAGCGAAGCTGTTTTCTGCGCCGGGTTTTCGGCCACGTCTGATTCGGTAGTATCGGCAAGGCTGTTTCCACACGCCGTTAACAACAGCAGCAAGAAAGGACAGAAAAGTAGGATTCGGAACATTTTCATAATCCGCAAAGCTAATAAACGGTTATTTCAAGATCACCAGTTTCTCCAGTTTCCCGTCAACAACGGTGCCTTCGCTGCCGCGTAAGCGAACCTGGTAGAGGTATACCCCCCGGGCGAGTTGGTCGCCGTATTCGTCCAGGCCGTCCCACTCCATGCAGTCGTCCTGGCGGACGGTGCCGTCACTGAAAGGGTAGGGGTGCGTCAGGGTTTTAACCAGCCGGCCGTTGACGGTGTATATCTGAACAATGGCTTCGACCTCCTGCCCTACCAGAGTGTGGTCAAACTGAAAGCAGGTGCGATCAGTGAAAGGATTAGGGTAGTTCAGTACCCGGCTGAGGGCATCGGCGCCATCGGCGGCTACCAGAAACTCAGTTTTGCCCTGAGCACTATTATTCGCTACGTCCCAGGCGCGTACGGTGATGGTATGCAGGCCGGGTGCGAGATCGAACAGGGGGTAGCGGACTTTCCCTTTAGTAAAGTCATCGGCTTCGGCTTCGTAGTAATCGTTCAGGATAATACTGTTACGGGTATCTTCATCGAGCACCGCTTCCAGGTCATGGCCAATGCTATTGCCGGTGACGTTAATGCCGAGGTCATCCGTCAAACTCACGAGTAAAAGTGGGTCTTCATCCGTTTGGCTGCCGGCAATGAAGTCCTCGCTGTCCATAAATACCTCCACCGTTGGTCCTTCGTCGTCGTTCACGGCATCGGGGCTAGTGCCGCCGATGATGAGTTTATCGTAGAATCCGGCGGCGTCGGTAAACTGCGTTTTATCGGCAGCGTAGTAACTGATCTTACCGGCACCGAAGGCATAGTTGATGTCGCGGGGCACCACAAATTCAAAGGAGAATTTTCCGTTGACCACCGTGGCTTTACCCCGGAATACGATGTTGCGTTGTACCGATACTTCCAGCGGGGTTACCGTTGGCTGATCCTGTTGCAGGGTGGTTACCGTTTGTGGCTTATCGTAAATGGTGGGAAAAACTAGTCCGTTGAAGGTTTCCAGTAACTGGCCGTTTAGGTCAGTTACTTCTCCGCTGATCTTCATCTTCTGCAAAGCCCGGACGGTGTCTTGCCTTTCTGCGCTAATGGGAAGGTCATCGATCATCGTAGTGCGAACGGAGTGCTCCGGAAAGGCGATCACCGTAGCGGGGTCCCCCAACAGCGTAAACTTGCGGGCGTTCTCGGTATTGCTGCTGAGGATGCCGCCATTGCTGGGGCTGGTCTCTTCATTCTTAGCGGTACGGATGATGTCTCCGAGTGCGCGCCATTCACCATTGGGCCGGGCCAGCATGGCCCGCGCAGTAGCATCGGTCAACTCGAAGTTACGGGTGGCGAAAACAGGTCGGGTGGTGGTCAGTAATGCGGCTACACCACCGTTGGGGGTAAGCAAGGCTTCTTCTCCTGCGGAGACAAATGCCGCATCGTCGTAGTTAGAGAACGTACAGGTCGCGGTAATAAAAATTGGTGGCTGGATCGGATCGATGGCATCCACCGGGCGGTTCCAGTTTCGGATCTGCGGGATGGTCAGCACCCTTTCCTGCGCCCAGCCCCGTGGGCCACCGTGGCCCAGGTAAGTTACCGCCAGGGCACCACGGAAGATGGCCCGGTCTAGTCCCTCGGTGATGGCGGGGTAGCGGTCACCAGCGGAAAGGCTCTGTTGTGGGAATAGGTCAAAGTACAGCTTGTCGAAGTTAAGGTCCGGCTTCAGTGCGGCCACAGAATTGGAGACCCGGTTGACGTCCCGACTGTGTTGGTTGCCGTCTTCATCGTCTCCTACAAACACCATCCTGGTACGCCAATCACCCAAAGTACTGGGGTCCGTATCGTACCGAATCAACTTACGTACGACCTGTGTCGCCTCATCGGCGGTTTTTACCGGTAGGCGACCAACGGCAATGTTCAGGTCAGGTTCGAGGGGCTGAGTATTAGAGGCGGGACTAAAAATGCCAAAAAAATCATCCGCCGGAAAACTTCCGACCTCCGTCAAGCGACCATCATGTTCGTAAGCGGGAATGAAGGTTGTTCCCAACTCCAGAATGTTGCGATGATCGAAACTACCATCACCAAATAATAACAGATAGCGCAGGTTGGGGGAGCGTTCGAACAACATGCGTCCGAAATTGCGAATAGCTGCAGCATCATCCCGGCCTCCACTGAATTCATTGTAGACCTGTTGGGTGGTGGCGAGTACGGTGGTCAGGCCACTGTATGTCCGGCGATGTTCCGCCAGTTGTTCGGCTTGATCGATAAAATTCGGATGAGTGACGATGATCATATCGGCCTCGGTCAGGGCGTGGAGGTTTTGGGGTGCTACCAGACCTTTTGCCTTCGGCTGGAGCAGAGACCTTCCTGTGCGGAAGGCGACGTATTCCGCAAGGCCGGTCGTAGAGACGGAAAAGGCGTTATTACTGAGGCCTGCCTCCCGGACATCGGCACCGTCGAGGCGCCAGACCCGCGCGTCGGCTGGCGCGTCACTGAAGGAAAATCGCACCGTCGGCTGGTTCTGGCTGCGGGTATCCCTGAAGTCGAACTGATCGAGCCCGGTAAAGGAAAGGCTGCGGCGGGCCCTGAGTTCGATCCAGTCGAGGTAGGCTTCGCTGGTATTGGCGTTGCCCGGGATGGGGTAATCGACTGTGACGGAGAAGTTTTCACTGGTTAGGGTCACGTCACCCACCAGAGCAGTGGGGTCCGCTGCAACAGATTGTTCTTGCGCACCGATACGGATCCGACTGCCAATAGCACTAGTTAGTACCTGATCGCCGATCTCCAGATTGAACCGGCTGGTGGCATCGGTTCGAAGTGCCATGTTGGCCCGAACCCGGGCTGGTTCCGATGCAACGAAGCCAGGAATCCGGAATAGGTTCCGGTATTCTTTTGCGCGGACTACTTCGAAGAGGTCACCAAACCAACTCTGGCCAGAGCCGTGGGCGTTGCCTCCGATCTCGTGTAGGATGTTAAATTTATCTTCTTCGAAGTGGTACAGGGCATCGTAACTGTTGACCTCGGTGCCGCCACTGGCTGCTGGCAGTGTACTTACCCGCCGACCACGGCTGCCGCCAACCCTGAGGAAGTAGCTGTTGGTCGTAGAGTAGATGTTCTTTTCATAGGTGAAGCGGTCGGTGCCTGAATTATAGGTCCGGCGATCAGGGCCCTCCGCGTGGAAGAGGATAAAGTCACTACCATCGAAATTTCCATCGCTTTCACCTTCTACAGCAATGGCCAATTCGGTCAGGTCATCCGGGGCGTCTTCGTTGGTTGTTTCGGGAAGTTTGCCGGAGCTGGGCTGACCGAAGATGGCGATGTCGCGGGGGTCCACCCCATCCAGGTTTACCTTTAGGTCATTTACCAGGAAATCCCGGGTCAGCTTATGCATTCCGGATTCATCGACGGTAAAGCGGAACCAGTTCCCTTCCCGCAAGACGGAGTTGGTCGCAAACTCCATGCGGGGGCGGGCGGCTGCGCCGCCCGGAACCAACCGGATATCGAAAGCGGTAAGCCGCTGTGGCCCCGATGGGGTCTGGATGATGGCGGGGGCCGCCACTTTACCTAGCCAGCCTTCCGGCTGGCGGCTGACGCTGACGGTAAAGTCAAAGGTTTTCGGGAAGTCCGCTGAGCCTCGGGGCACGGAGATGGGCTCGAAGGTGGTACTGATGATCTCAACGGTATAAGCCCTGCCGGGAGCTGCGGCAAAAGTTCGTAGGTAAACCGGTTGCGCATGACCATACGTTGCACCTGCGTCCGCGCCTGCTTCTGCTGACGAAAAGGTCCATTGTACCTGGGTAACCCCCGCCCAGGCGACCACCTCCGGCGTATCCTCCCAGATGAGGCGATCCTGTAGGCGGATCTGTGCCGACAAAGGCAAGACGAAAATAAAGGCAAGTAGAGCAAAAAGGTACTTATGCATAATTATGGTATGAGGGCCGTAGATAGGATACGACCTTAAGGCTAAAACGTTGTCCAAAAATCGGGAATTGTTTGCAATCGTCACATAACCGTCACAGGAACGACGGCCAGCCGCCACTTTAACGGTTGAGGTTTGGAGGAAAGAAGGTCTTGCGGTAGCTTTAGGGTTCGGGGTTGCTTCGCTCCCGTTGTGGGGCTGCTTCGCTCCCGTTGCAACTCTTGTTATAAATTCCCTATAGATGCAAAAAATATTTTTTAGCCTGCTGTTCTTAGCGCTGCTACCCTCGCTTGCCGCGCAAGATCCCGTTTTCTCGCAGTTTTATGCATCGCCCTTGCGTCTGAACCCTGCTTTTGCGGGGATTGGCACGGCACCCCGTATTGTCGTCAACTACCGGGCGCAGCACACTTCCTATCCGAGTGCTTATAATACGATGGCTGCTTCCTATGATCAGCCCATTGAAGGGACGCCGTCGAGTTTTGGCCTCAGGATGATGAAAGACGAGCAGCTGGAAGGCGCTTACCAGAATACCGAGGTGGCCCTGGTGTACAGTTACGATGTAATGATCGACGAGGAAACCCACGTTCGCCTGGGCCTGGCGGCAGGAATATTGAGCACCGGGTTGGACTTTAGTTCGTTGACCTTCGGAGACGTACTGGACCCAACGGTTGGGATCAGTGGAGCAATCACCGAAGAATTACTAGACGGAGTTTCGAAAACGGTGGCCGATTTTGGCGCGGGTGTCCTCTTCTCCGCCAAGAATTTTTTTGGCGGGGTCGCGTTTGACCACCTTAACCGGCCGGACGAAAGCCTGATTGAACTAAACAGCAACCTTTATGCAGGCCGGCCAACGCGACTCACCGTCACCGGTGGTGCGCAGATCAACGTGAAACGATACAGTAACCGGCGGCGGCCGGCTTACATCACCCCTAACTTTTTGTATACAGCACAAGCGAACTTGCGCCAGCTTAATATGGGGGCCTACCTGGGATACGGCCCGATAGCCATTGGTGGTTGGTACCGCCACGCTTTTGAGAATGCTGATGGCCTGATCGCAGCGGTCAGTTTCCGGAAGGATGTACTGAGAATCGGCTTTAGCTACGATGCCGTTGTATCGGACTTGCGAAATGTCCCAGGAGGACTAGGATCTACACTTGAGGCAAGCGTTATCATTGACTTTGGCAGCAGCAAAGAGTTAATACGACGCAGAAAGGCCGACCGCTACAACGATTGCTTCGGGATGTTTCGATGAAATTAATATTATTTATGTTTAAATAATATTTAATAAACAAATTAAAACACATTTTTGTGTGTTCATTTTTTGATGAAACTATTCTGTATTCAACTGTTTATCAACAAGAGTAACGCAAATAAGTGTCTATGTTGATAACTTTTCAGGTAGAATTTTTTATAATTTGATCAACAATAGGGTACATTCGCATTCAATGGACAGTTGGTCTCTAAAGCCACAAGATTCATGGGAACAAGATAACGGCCTGTTTTGAGAGCATGTTAAAGAAGAGGATTGAAACTTCGTTTTTTTCGCCGTTATGATTTTTGGACTAATTATTTATTTATGAGACGCGAAAAATTCGTCTTTAACCAGCAAACGTTACAGTATCACCGGGTCGTTGAGCCTCTCGGTTATACAGTTCTACGGATTGCTATATTCTGTTTCGCAGCCGCCCTCACAGCGCTAGTGATGATGATGGTCGTTCACCAGTACTTTCCGAGTCCGAGTGAGCGCATGTTGATTCAGGAGAATGGGATTCTTCGGTCACAGATTGATAATACTAACGAGGAACTGCTGTCCATGGGAGAGGTGCTTGAAAGCATCCAAGACCGTGATGCCAGCGTTTACCGGATGCTCTTCCGCGAAGAGCCCATCGACCGGGACGTTTGGCAAGGTGGCCGTGGTGGTCATGATGCCTACGACGATTTACGTGAATTACCGCGTACCGGCGAGCACATGGCGAACCTGCGCTCTCGCCTCGACGATTTTAAACACCGACTCGACCTTCAGAGCCGTTCGCTGGATGACATCACTATAATGATCGTTGATAAAGAAGATCGGATTGCCTCCGTTCCCAGCATCAAACCAATTCGCAGCGACCAGTTTAACCGCAAAATTGAAAACCTTTCAGGCTTCGGTATGCGCCTTCATCCTATTCATGGGGTTAAGAAAATGCACTACGGCATTGACTTCAATTGCAGAAAGGGTACGCCTATTCAGTCTTCCGGAAAAGGAAAAGTCGTTTGGGCCAGCAACCGCGGTGATTATGGCAAGTGCGTGATCATCGATCATGGCTACGGCTTTAAGAGCCTCTACGGCCACATGAGTGAAATTCTGGTCAAGAACGGTGAGGAAGTTGAACGAGGTGCCAAAATTGGCCTCGTTGGCAGTACTGGCGGCAGTACCGGAGACCACCTCCACTACGAAGTCCATAAGGACGGTAACCAGGTGAATCCTATTCAGTTCTGTTACGACGGCCTGACCACAGAAGAGTACAGCCAACTGGTGAATGCCTCACAGGTATCCAACAAGAGCTGGGATTAAGGGAAAGAATTACAGTACCATATCAATACTGTCGGAAGGGCGGGCTCAACTAATGAGTCCGCCCTTTTGGTCGCTTACGCCCCCGTTGCAGCCAGTCGCTTCGCTCCTTGTTGCAGGCGCCTGTGGCGCGTTGCAGGTTGCAGCTACCGCATCAGGGAGCTCACTTCGCTCGTTATGACAATTTTTCAAAAATAAGGCTGAATAAATTTGGCTGAATTGCCTGCGGCAATTTTCTTGTGCAACCTGCAACCTGCAACCTGCAACCTGCAACCTGCAACCTGCAACCTGCAACCTGCAACCTGCAACCTGCAACCTGCAACCTGCAACCTGCAACCTGCAACCTGCAACCTGCAACCTGCAACCT
>JBLHRW010000252.1:0-7608 GCA_047626445.1 Neolewinella sp. | reverse complement strand
TCGGTTGGGACGGCACCGATCAGGGCCAACTCCTACCACCGGGAACCTATATTTATTCTGCTACCCTCCGCTATACCGACGGCAGCCACCAGGTAGTGCGGGGGCAAATTACCCTTATGCGCTAACTGCCATCCCTTTATTCATCCCAAAGATTATCTTCCCATGCTCCTTTCTATTATACATCGCACCCGCGCCCGCGCCCTGAAAAAAATACTCCGTGCCGGCCTGGTCATTTATCTGGCCTTTTTAGTTGGTTCAGCCCTATCCGCCCAGGAACTTAGCCAGAGTGTAGTCGGTTCTGCCGGTAGCTACTTCTCTGCGGTCAACGTGGGGAATATTCATTTTACCGTTGGTGAAATCGCGATTGACCGGACGACAAACGGCCTCATTCTCGAACGCGGATTTCATCACGGCATCTATGAATTACTAAGTACTTCTGTCTGGTCCTCCCCAGAGGTGAACCTGACCCTTACGGTATTTCCTAATCCAACCGCAAACCAGGTAAACCTGACGGGAGATTGGAAATATGACGATCAACTTAGGGTGACCGACCTGCTTGGCCGACCCCTGTTGGAACGCAAACTGCCATTGGAACGTGCGCAAGTTTCGTTGGGGGCCTATCCTTCTGGTACCTACTTTTTTACGATCCTTCGGGAAGGCCAGCCGCTTAAAAGCTTGCGGGTGATCCGGAAATAGCCTGCCTTTTAGCATCGAAATATATTTATAATCCCCTCTGGAATTCATTTGCGAAACTCCTTTTACCCGCCTCTCGGACCCTGGTTCGGGAGGCTTTTACTTTGACAATAAAGTAGCATCAGGGCGGGGTCGCAGGTGCAGAGAAAGGTTTTGGGAGCAGCTGGCCTAGCACTGCTGGCGATAATTTGATCAGGATAATTACCCCGATAACCAAGCCTCCTGCAATCACCACAATAAGATACCTAGCTAAACATTATTTCTTGAAAGTGTAACGAATGTGGTCGTCCCGGAATGAAGAGGCAAGACATCATCCCAAATACATTATCTATGCGACACGCTATTCTCTTTTTTTTCCTTTTCTTAGCTAGTGCCGGCCTCTATGCCCAGGCACCTAACGGCTTTCGCTTTCAGGCGGTAGCCCGCGACGCTGCCAACGACGTGATGGCTACCGACAATATTGCGGTACGCGTCAGCTTGCTACGCGGCGGCCCTTCCGGGGCCGTTGGCTACTCAGAGCGGCACGAAGTAACAACTACCGATCTGGGTATTTTCGACCTCCACATCGGTAACGGTAGTGGCCTCTCGGGTGACATCAATACCATTGACTGGGGAACTGAGAGCTACTTCCTTAAAATCGATATCGATCCGATGGGTGGCGACAGCTACGTCAACCTTGGTGCTAGTCAACTCCTATCCGTTCCTTATGCACTCTACGCTAAAGAAAGCGGATCGGGCGGTGGCGGCGGAGACCCGACCGACGAGCTTCAAAATCTGGTCTACGACCCCATGACCCAAACGCTGACGCTGACGGACGGTAACTCCGTCACGTTGCAGGTTGGTGGAGACGGCGGCATGCCGCAGGAATTGACCTTCGACAACAACACCCGGGAGCTGACCATCTCTGATGGTAATACCATTGTTATCCCCGGCGGAACTGCAGGCCCTGAGGGGCCACAAGGCGACCAAGGCCCTGCAGGCTCTACTGGCCCAGAAGGCCCGGCGGGCCCTACCGGCTCACAAGGCCCGGCCGGACAAGACGGTACGGGCATTTCACTGTTGGGCACAGTTGCGGCGGTTGGGGACCTGCCCGCTGGCGCAGATAATGGCGATCTCTACATCGTCTCTGCCTCCGGCGATGGTTATGCCTGGGACGGTTCGATGTGGACCAACGTTGGTCCCATTCAGGGCCCGCAAGGCCCACAGGGTACACAAGGTGACCAAGGTCCTACCGGCCCTCAGGGCGACCAGGGCGACCAGGGGTCGCAAGGTAACGCTGGCCCCCAGGGCCCGCAAGGGAATCAGGGTTCACAAGGCGACCAAGGTGATTTTGGACCACAAGGTGACCAGGGTAATACCGGCTCCCAGGGCCCACAAGGTGATCAGGGGCCACTAGGCATGACCGGTTCACAAGGTAATCAAGGTCCTGCTGGCCCTCAGGGCGAACAGGGTAATACGGGGTCCCAGGGGCCACAAGGCGACCAGGGTGACCAGGGTGACCAGGGAACTGTCGGTCCTGCCGGCCCAGTTGGCCCCGCAGGAGAACTCGAGCTGCCCTATTACGACGAAGGTTCTGAAGTCGGTGCTTTGTTCCACGTACAAAATGATTTCCTCAACGGCCGTTACGGCGTGGCGGGTACGGTTGGTATCGGTGCTGAGAATCTGCCGGCTAACAATGCCGGAGTATTTGGTCAGGGGATGAATGCACACGGCGTGTACGGTGTTTCCAAGACCAGCTTTTTGGCCGGGGTACAGGGGGTTTCCGAGTCGACCGATGGCGTTGGCGTCCAGGGCTACGGCGTCGGTGGTGGCGTCGGTGGACACTTTTATACTACTCCCACTGGCGTTGCTGCCCTCACTACTGGCCGCGGTAACGTAGGTATCGGTATTGATGAGCCTGCGCACAAAATGCACGTTGGCGGGGACCTGTTTATACAGACCAACCTCGGCGAACTAATCATGGGCTTTCCAAATAACGGCAACCAATGGCAATTCAGCACCAGGGGGCAAGGGGCCGATCTGCAATTCCAAAGTAAGGTGAGTGGAAGTAATTCTTTCACTACACGTTATCGGATGCGGCAAGACGGTGAGTTTCAGATAGGTGATATAGGTACGCCGTCGGCTTGGATGCACATCGAAAAAAATAGCACCCTTAACAAGCCCCATCTAAAACTGGAAGAGAACGGCAATGACTATGCCCGCCTGGAGCTTACCAACGATGCTACCCCAGGTGCTTACTGGCACGTCGCAGGCTTGCCTTCCACAACCGCCTCTTCAGCCAAACTGAATTTCTACTTCCGCAACGCCTCGGAAGCGGGTGACCGTATGACGATCACTGGCGACGGACAGGTTGGCGTGAACACCTCCAACCCTTCCGCCCGCCTTACGATCAACCAGGCTAGCCAGTCGGTTGGTACCGGACTCAGTTTTCGCGATAATACCGTAAACCAGGACTGGCATATGACCCATGGTTTCTCCCTGCGTTTCCATTACGGGACCACGCTGAAGGGGTTCATCAACGCTAACACCGGTGCCTATACTCAGGGGTCAGACAAGTTCCTGAAGACGAATATAGCAGCAATCCATCCATTGCTGAGTCGAGTCAAAGACTTGCAGGTGAAGACTTATTCTTATAAGTCCGATACGACCAGGGAAATGACTCTGGGCCTGTTGGCACAAGATGCCCAGGAGCTCTTCCCGGAGTTAGTTTCTTACTCTGCAGCGGATAAGCTGTACGGTATAAACTACGCCGGATTCAGCATGGTGGCCGTGAAGGCGATCCAGGAACAGCAGGAGGTTATTGAGCAGCAAGAGGCAAAGATCAATAGCCTGGAGGCTCGTCTTGACCGCCTGGAAGCATTCTTGATCAAAGATCAGCCAAGAGATTAAAACTTTGTGAAGTAGGTTTGACGGCACCTTTCGGCAGATCTGTCGGAGGTGCCGTTTTTTTTGGCGCGGTCGCAGGAATAGAAGTGGTGAATTAAGGACTGAGAGAATGCTTGAATAGCTACCGCAAGCACTGTACATAGCCCTTCGGGCGTTCACCCAGGCAAACAAGCATAGTGCCGAGAGTTAGGATTGGCGGCAGCTGTTCTCGCATTCAACCACTTTCTTTTAGGGCGCGGGCGCAGGTCTGAAAATTGTTTTTGGAGCAATGGCTCAGGGCAAAGGTAGAGGGTTTAAAACTGGATGAAGCCTTAGCGGCTACGAGCGATAGCGCGCGTTGATTTGCGGAGCTATTCTCCCATTGTTTTACGCTCCCATTCACTCCCGTAAACCATATTCCACCCAAACCAGGACTATGCATAGCAGCCCGTAGCCAATCAACCCGATCAACAAGTTTTGCAAGCCCAGGCCTAGCCCGATACTGAAAATAACCGGTGCGGAGGCCGAGGCCAACACCACCAGAAAGCGGACGGCACTTTTGATACTCCCCAGGTAGCGCGGCCCGTAACGGTCGGCCCAAAGAGAAGGCCAGATGACCGACTCCATCCCTGCGGTGATGCCGGTAAGTACAAAAAACGCAGGAATCGAGAATTTTCCTTCGATAAGCATAAGGCAGAGTAAGCCTAGCAAAACGGGGAGGTAAACGAACCGTAACATACGGTCAGGCCCGAATCGATCGGAAACGCCGCCGGCAGAAAGCAGGCAAACGACCTTACTCAGGCCGTAGGAGCTGAGGCCAAGGGCCATCCAGGCAGCGGTGTAGCTGCGCTCGGTGGCAATTACCGACTGATTGAAGACCAAACCGGTAAATACGAAGGGAATAAAAATGAAAACTGGGATGAGCAACTGAAAGCGGCGGTCACGTAAAACCTGTGCCCGCGTCCAGGAAGTCGGTGCAATTTTTTCAGGAGCTGCAGCAAGGTGTTCTGCCGCCACGGTATCTGCCCGCTGGAAGTTATCGTTTCGCCGAATGAGTAACCAGATGGCCGGGATGAAGACGACTAATAAGACCGCAGCAGCTACTAGCCAGACGGTTGTGTAGCCTTGTCGGACCATCAGCCATACTACGGCTGGGGGTAATATCACTTCCGCCACCGAAATGCCGATGATGGCGGTGGAAAGGGCTTTCCCCCGCCCCTCGTTAAAGTATCGGCCGATAACGGTGGAACCAATCAACGTCATTACGCCCTGGCCACCTAACCTTACCACTAGTAGCGCTGCGATAAGCCCGTAAATATTGGTGGTAAGGCCGAGGGTGACCGCCCCCAGGATGAGCGCCAGGGCAGTAGCCGTACTTATGTAGCGGACCTTGAGCCGATCGACCTGCGTGCCAATGAAAGGGAGCGCAAAGGCGGCAGCCAGAGTGATACCGGAGTAAATACCGGCAAAAGTACCGTCGGCCCATTCCATCCGCAACGTCATGTCTGCCACAAAAAGGCTGATAAAAAAGGTCTGGCCTACGGCACTGAAAAAGAAGTGCAGGAATCCGAAGGACAGGTAACGGGGGTGACGGCGCAGGAGGTCGAGGATGGTCATGGAGAAGCAACGCCTGAAGTGCTGGGAAGTCGAATCAAAATGTTAAAATTTATGGCCTGTATGCGGAATGCAGCGATTTTTCGGTCTGAGGGGTACAAAAGCTGTAAGGTTTTGGCTGCCGGCCCTTAGCGTTTATATGCGTTGTCTGGCTGTTTTTTCGTGATCAGCTTCTAATGCGCGGAGTACGCGGAGGAAGACTTGCTACAAAGCGCAGCCAAAACGTTACAACATTTTCTAAATCCATTATTATGAAAGACCTCACCCTTTGTTTTTGCTTTCTCCCAATATTGCTTGGCGCCCAATGCTACGGTTCTTTCGAGATATTCGGTGGGGCCGGTGTGTCGGGAACGCCGAGCACCTCCTCAGAATTGGTGAAGAAGTCGGGCCCCATCTTTGTCAATCGCTTCGGTTTTGGTGCCAGTATTCTGGTGGGCCAGCGGACGTTGTTGCGTACCAGTATGCAGTTCAGTCAGTACGGCGAAAGGCTGCAGGTAGCTGCGGATGACCTGGTTTGGGGAAACCAACATGATGGAAACGGTGGCGTTGACCCTTCTTTGCCTTCTGGGGAAATCGCACGTGATCTTCGGATAAGAAACCGGCACATGAACGTGGAAGGGGTCATCGCACTACGTTATGAAATTCCGGCGCGGGGGCTTTGGCGCCCGTTTGCGGAAGGAGGCTTTGGCGTTTCTAAATATGGAGGGACGGGAACGAAAGTAGTTGGCACGGAAACGACACGAAGCTACGATTCCGTTAATTCTTTCCGGAATACAACGGTGGTCGGTCGCCTTGGTGGCGGCTTTGATTACAACTTCAACGAGAGCGTCGGGATATACGCCATGCCGGTGCTGCAGTACCATTTATTGTCGATGAACCGGAAGGGATTGACAAAAGTAAACCCCTGGCAGGCGACCATTGAGATCGGCGTCCGAGTCTTCGTCGATCCAAAATAAATGGGGAATCTTTGGTTTCCGAAACATTGCTGGTGAAAAAGCCTTTTATTGCACCTGTACTTCGGCTGCGCTCAGTATAAACGCGAACTTCGTTAACCGCGACTGACGGGTTGCCGGCCTTTGCTCAAATAATTAAGCTTCGACCATGCAAAACTTCAAAGACAAGGTAATCGTCATCACTGGAGCCGGTTCCGGCATCGGTCAGGAATTGGCCATGCAATTTGCCGCCAAAGGAGCGATCCTTGCCCTGAATGACCTTAAGGAGGAAACGCTGGCGGAAACCTGGGAAATTATTCCCGCTGAAGCCCGGGGCTATATGGAAGCATTCGATGTGGGCGATCGGGAGGCCGTGGAGAAATTCACTGCCAACGTAGTTACAGCCTTAGGCCGGGTGGATGTAGTCATCAATAATGCAGGGTTTACCCTGGCGGTCAATCCCATTATCTATAGCGAAATCGAGGACTATGAAAAAGTGCTCCGGGTCAATCTTTGGGGTGTCATTTACGGTTCTCTGGCCTTTATGCCCCATCTGAGAGCGCAAACTGAAAGCTGCCTGGTGAACATCAGCAGTGTTTTTGGCCTGATGGGTTTTCCCGGGCAGGCACCCTACAATGTTAGTAAATTTGGCGTGCGGGGCTTTACCGAAACTCTCCGGGTGGAAATGCGGGGGACCGGCTTACAGGTCGTTTGCGTACATCCCGGCAGCATCAAAACTAACATCGCCCGTAATGCTGAAGGTGATGATGAGGCAGCGAATGCCCGCTTTATAAAAACATTCGACAAGAACGCTAAGACGACGGCTGCCGAAGCCGCAAACGTCATCATCACCGGCATTGAGCGGGGTAAAAATCGGATTCCTATCGGTGCTGATGCCCGCTTCATCGACAAGATCACCCGATTGATGCCCGCCAGCTATGAACGGGTGCTGAGCAAAAGGTTGGACCGGGTGAAGTTTCTGAAGAAACGCTGATCACCAGCTCCTGTAATCGCCTCATCAACCGGTCCGGATCGGAAGACCGACGGTACCCTATCACCTTTCCTTGTGCGTCACGCTCAAAGGTGACGGCATCTCCGCCAGCATCCTCAAACACGTCCTTTGTTTGGAAGTATAAAGGGAAACGAAGGCTTCGGAAGATGGCTTCCAGGCCCCGATCACGTTCGTTGTACCGGATTTGCAATTCCGGAATGCGCCAATGCTCGTAGGTGCTCGTGTACTCGGACAACGTTTCCGCAGCAGGGGTCTGGCTATACGGATTGTCTGGCGACAGCAATAGCCCGTCGGCAGGTTGCCAGTTGTCATATTCCATATTGTAGGCCGTGGCGCGGGCGGTATTATATCCTTTGAGCTTCGCGACTAGTGGTCTGTCAACATTAAATGTTGGGGTAATCTGCGATGCCTTTTGGTGCTGAATTTCGTTGAAGAACTCCTTCCGTAGCTACGGCTATGCAAGGAATCCTTCGCCTCATTCAACACCAAAAT
>JBLHRW010000251.1:0-7610 GCA_047626445.1 Neolewinella sp. | reverse complement strand
ACGCGGCGGTAGGCGGTAGTATGGAGCCCAGTGTTTTTGGTCTTGACGGTGGATGGAGCGGGATTCGCTCTACGAGCGCCTTGGCAAACAAGTTTCCGTCCTTAGGCAGCAGTGGCATCGTAGTGAATGAACCAACCGAAACCAACAACAGCTATGACCTGCTGAATGTGCCAGGCGGATACCAAGGCTGGGACCCCACTAACAACAGCACCGCTTTGGCAAAAAAAGGTAACGACAATGTCTTCGAGGGGTACATTTACTTTGCTGATGACCTCGACAGTTACAGCTTTCAAGTTTGCACTGGGCAGCTGGGACCTGAGCTACGGCGACACCGGAGCCGATGGCACCCTGGAGGCCGATGGTGGTGACATCACTGTACCGGAACCGGGTGTATACTTCATGTACGTTGATCTTGATGCTTTGACCTACTCCTTAGAAAAAGTACAATTCGGCATCATCGGCACCGCCACTGCGGGAGGATGGGATAACGACACTGATATGGTCTATAACGCCGAATCTGGTGCATGGACGATCACAGCACCACTTATCGGTGGTCAGTGTCTTAAGTTCCGTGCCAACGATGGCTGGGACTTAAACTACGGTGATTTAGATGACGATGGCCTGCTAGAATTAAACGGTGATAACATTTCCGTTGCCAATAGCGCCGTTTATAAAATCAAGCTGTTCCTCGACCGCCCAGACTACACCTTCAGTGTGGAGATCCCCGCCTCCGACAACCGAGCCATGTTCTACACCGAAGGGCAGAGCCTAGTGGGCCAGCCAGTAAGTTTCGTTGCCCAAAACTTGATCTTTTGCCCGTGAGTTATACTGGGAAGGACATCGCCGTACGGACCTGGTTCGCTTCGGGCTCTTCTCCGGAGGAGATGACCTATGGCCGTTCAAAGGCGGTGCCCTAGAAGGCACTACAATTCCGGAAATCATCTTCTCCATTCCTTTTGACGGGAACCAAACCCAAACCTGGGGCGGGATGACCTACTTGGTCCATGCCGCTCTTGGCGGCCAGGTGGAGCCCGCTGACTATGGCGTTAGCGGAGCTTGGGCGGGTTTACGAACGACTTCCGCCTGTGTCATTTTTTTTACCGAAGAATCCTTCCCAGATCGACGCGCCTTATTTTTTACCGGAGGACAAACCCTTCAAATCAACGATATAACCAACTTCCAACAGGGCTATGCCGTGCCCAAATACACTAACCTTCGCCGCGATAGAACTGCCGGGGGAGACGAATTTTTCCAGATACGGATTACCCCCTTTTTCGCCTGGCGGAGATATATCTTACTTTCGCCGAAGCGAGCTTGTTCAGCGGAACAGGAGACAGGGTTGATGCTGCCCGCTTTCTGAACGCTTTACAACGCAGGGCTGGAGCCACCAGCCCTGAGCACGACCTGACTGCCGACGACATTACAGAGACGACCGTGCGAAAACTGCACGCGCCCGCGAACTGTATTGGGAGGGGCACCGACGGACCGACCTGATCCGCTACCGGCAGTATACGGGAGCAACTGCCTGGCCATGGAAAGGAGGCGTTGCCGCCGGAACAGCTACCTCCGATCACCTCAGGCTTTTCCCCCTACCTACCGCCGAGCTACTGGCCAACTCACTTTTGCAGCAGAATGCGGGATATTAAATAGCTTCATGCCGGGGGTAAATAAAATATAAGCACTTAGACGGTTAGATAATTAAAGCTCCAACGTCTCTTAAATTAGTATTCATCCTAAACTACGGCGTCATCTTCAAGAATGCGTTTACTTTCATCTTTCTGCTCACTACCTGCCTGCTTACGGCACAGTCTGGTTTCTACTTTGGGGCTGACCTCTCCTACGTCAATGAAATGGAAGACTGCGGAGTAAGATATAAAACGGAGGGCGGTGTAGAGCAAGACCCCTACCATCTTCGCCGACTCCAAGGCTAACCTGGTCCGCCTACGACTTTGGCATTCGCCAGCGTGGTATGACAACCTGAATGATGGTAACCGCTACAGCGATCTGGCCGATGTGAAACGTAGTATTGCCCGTGCCAAAGCTGAGGGGATGGAAGTTTTACTCGATTTTCATCTGTCTGATACATGGACCGATCCAGGCCGACAGATCGTACCGGTTGCATGGGCAGAGGTAGTTGACGACCAGCGTCTTCTGCAGGACTCACTATACAACTATGTTTTCAACACACTGATGGAAGTAGACGCTGATAGTCTGCTCCCCAACATGGTACAGGTCGGCAATGAAACCAATAAAGGTATTCTACAGTCTGAAGCCGACGATGCTGCTGGCTGGTCGCTAGATTGGCCCCGTAACGCCGCACTGTTCAACACAGGTATACGAGCGGTACGGGAGGCTTCCACAGCTTCTGGTAAAGACTAAGGTAGCCTCCACATTGCAGGGCCGCAGAACGCCGGATGGCTACTGGATGGCTTCAGTGAGTATGGAGTTAACGATTTCGACGTCATCGGCCTGTCCTACTACTGGGCCTGGCACCAACCACTTACGATCTAAGGGGCAGGAAGTATAGTTACTCAGATTATGGACGACTACCCAGGAAAGGAGGTAATGGTCTTCGAAACCGGTTATATCTGGACAAATGAAAGCAACGACTCCGCCAATAACATCATCAGCTCCGTTCAGGAAGGCTACGCTCCTGCTAGCCCAACCAACCAAAAGCGTTGGCTCATTGACCTGACCCAGGAAATGATTCAGCGGGGTGCAACTGGTGTAATTTACTGGGAGCCGGTATGGGTCAGCTCCTCTTGTCGGACGCAGTGGGGCCAGGGCTCTCACCAAGAGCACGCGACCTTTTTCGACTTCGACAACAAGCTACTCGGTAGGTATTTACGTAGTGGAACTGCTCAATGGCGGTCGCCACCTGGGCGCACGTAAGGTGGTCGTTACACAGGAGTAGGCCTTGTTATACACACGAATGAGGCTTGAAGCATCTCATACCTTAAGCATTTACAATAAATTCCTATTATGACTTGTAAAGTGCAAAGAGAAGTATCCGAGAAAAGTCCCGCCCCCGTGAGTCCTTCCAGGAATAAAAAATGCCTTAGCCAATTTTCATCGACTAAGGCAAATGTGAGCCCGGCAGGTTTCGAACCTGCGACCGCCAGATTAGAAGTCAGGTGCTCTATCCCCTGAGCTACGGGCCCTTAAGAACCGCGAAGATAAGTCGCGGCCGGGAAGGTTTGGGCATGAGAACGCAAAATTGAGGCGGAAAAGTTTCGTGCTGCGTCGGATGCTGCCGCAAACCCTTAACTATCGGGGATTTACCGGGCATCTCCGTCCTCCGGAGCAACGTTTTTGAACACTTCCAGTCGATCCGTCCCAACTATTTTCCCCCAGGCCATGGCCGCACTACCGGGCAGGCGGGGAGCTGGGAGGCCGCTGCCGAAGCGGATGTTTCCGGTAAAAACACGGGCCTCGTCCCACAGACCGGCGGTGATAAAGGCGTTCAGTAGCGTAGCACCACCTTCAACGGTCACTTCTCCAAGACGTTGCTCCTTCAACTTCCCCAGCACCTGCGTCAGCGCCTTCCTATTAAGGTCTTCTCCCAACACCATCACCTCAGCTGCCAACTCCGGCCGCGCGCGGGAAGCAAACACCAATGGTCGTTCGCCCGAACCACCGAACAGTTTTTCCTTTCCCGTACAGCGGTTCCGCAAATCAATAATTACCGGCCGTGGGGTCGGGCCGGGAAACAAGCGGGTCGTGAGAGAAGGATTATCCTCCAACACCGTACGCGCGCCCACCAGAATAGCCGAAGTATTGGCCCGCCAACGGTGGACCAACCGCCGACTCAGCGGATGAGTGATCCAGTACGCCGCCCCACGGTCGGCTGGGCGGACAAACCCGTCCGTCGAACGAGCGTACTTCAATACAACGTAAGGCCGATGCCGAGTCACCAGCGTATGCCGGTGGGCATTGGGCAACTTCGTCGGGTTGAAATCCGGATATTCCCGCACAACAATACCAGCTTCTTCCAGCAAGCGTACACTTTCGCCGGCAACACCGGGCGTTGGGTCGCGCTGCGCAAAAACTACGGTCTGGATGCCCTCGCGGCGGATCAGGTCCGTACATGCCCCCGATCGACCGGTGATACAACAGGGCTCCAGGCTAATGTAAAGGGTGCTTTCCCGAACCAGCCCCCGGTCTTCGGAGCATACGCTCGCCAGGCAGTTCACTTCTGCATGCGCCTGGCCCGCAACTTGGTGGTAACCTTCCCCGATTATCCGGTCCTGATAGACCAATACCGCCCCGACCCGAGGGTTATCCCTGACACGGCCGTCCCCAAAAATGGCAAGTTGCGCACAGCGCCTTAGGTATTGGGTGTCTTTGTCCAAACTTGTGGAATTGTTTAGGTAGTCATTAGGTAGTTCGAACCGTAGGCTAATTCCCAAATCGGACGCTCGCAGGTAAGGTATACAGAATTTAAAAAAGTATGATCGCGTTCTGGAACCGCTCGTCTGACGAATCCTTTTGCTGACGGGCTTCGCGAAGCGAATTCGCTAGCAAAAGTTCGTCCTACGAGTTCGGTAAGTTCACAGCCAAAGGCAGTGCAAACTACATGCTACCTACTAGAGGCAGGGTGGTCCGTCCCGTTTTTATTACGATTCCGCAGGAATCGGGCCCGCTAAAACGCTGTATTGTAGGAACAATGTACGCCTTGTCCCTACAATTGACACCTTATATGACCGTGATTCCTGCGAAATCACTGGCGGAATACCCTACGACTACAGACCACCACTATTGACTATTTACTAAACCGCCCTTCCCCGCGTCATTTCCCGTTTCCCCGGCGGGCCGGGCAGGGCTTCAACTTGGAAGCCGGCATCCCGAAGGTCACGCTTAAACTGTCCTTTAGCACAGTAGGTCACGAAAACACCTCCGGGCTTGAGTGCTGCGAGGCAAACTTTCATGGCCTCCTGGGTCCAAAACTCAGGTTGACTGCGAGGAGCGAAGGCGTCGTAGAAAATCACGTCGAAGGAATGTAAAGGATAGGGTCTGGGCGTCACCGTCAGGAAGTCCTGGCGGAGTTTACGTAAGGAAACATTCGGTGTTATCGCCACTGGCGTTTCCCACTCGGCCGTATGAAGCTCCGTCAGCCAAGCCAGGGGAACGCCCATCAGCTCCGGGTAATTGATGCCGGCGATGTCGGTTTCGGTGACGGGGAATAACTCGAAGGTGGTGAAATTGAACTGCACTCCAGGCCAGTCTTCGGCGAGTTGGCGGACCGCAAGCGCGTTCAGCCCGGTTCCAAACCCCATTTCCAGAATCTCGATAACGGTCTGTCCGTTTTCCAGCAATGGAACTAGGCCTGCCTTCAAAAAAACGTGTCGGCTTTCCTGAATGGCACCATGGGTACTGTGGTAATCTACCCCGAATTGTTGACTCAACAGGGTGTGGCTTCCGTCGGCGGTAAAGGAGAGGCGATTCATTGTTAGGAACTATGGAACTAGGAGCTAGCTCCTAGTTTCTAATCAAGCCGGACGCAAGTCTGCCACCCGGATATTCAAATGACTGGCATTACGCGTACACTTCCCATCCTCGATCAACAGCGCCTGGGGGGATTCGTGGTACACACCAAATTCATCAGCGATATAATTACTTACCTCACGGTATTGGATTAGGTCGAGATAGTAAGCTTCTACTTGCGTATCATCGAGGTCCCATCCCATTTCCAGCCGACTCTTGGCCATCGTACTGATGGGGCATCGAGTGCTGTGCTTAAGGATCAGACAAGGTACTACGCGACTGCGATCAATGATGGTTTCTATATCATTGACCGACTGAATTTCGTGCCACTTCATAATTTGCAAAATTTATATTTCGTTGCTTAGGGTTTATTAAATGAGACTTATGGCAACTGAAACACAATCATGCAGGAATTCGTTGAGTGAAAAATTGGTGGGGCAGCCTACACCTCGATTACAGGAGCTCAGTGCCGTCATAGCGATAGCTACGAAACCGATAAAAAGGCGAGAGTTGGGGACAATACGTTTCATGGAAATATGTATAACTGGGAGAATCTAAATCATATTTGGAACCCTTCGGGGCTCCGGGTGTTAAGACGATGAACGCGTTAGAAGCTCATTCTGGTGTGTCTTGGCAGCAGTAGTTTCCTAAAGTGTCGTCCTTAGGTTACTTTTGCGACCGCAAAGGTATAATACTCCTGGACACTAAACGTGACCAAGAAGGGCTTAAAAGGGTAAAAATTTGTCATCGTCGTTCTCGCTAAAGTGAGCGCATGCGTAACAAACGCCCTCTTATTCTGGTCCAACACTTTTGGTTTCTGAGGGAGCAGCTTAAGCGCTGTCGCCTAAATTAATTTTAACAAGCGGTGGCTGTGGCCACCACAGCATATATTGAACCTTAAAAATTGTTTGCCCCGATGGCTAGAAAACTTGCCCTACGTGACGCTCTACGCGAAGCGATGATCGAAGAAATGCGCCGAGACGAAGACGTCTTCCTGATAGGAGAAGAAGTAGCGCAATACAATGGTGCCTACAAGGTCAGTAAAGGAATGCTCGATGAGTTCGGCGCTCGCCGGGTGATCGACACGCCGATTGCTGAGCTTGGTTTTGCCGGTATCGGAGTAGGTGCTGCCATGAACGGCCTGCGGCCGATCGTGGAATTCATGACCTGGAACTTTGCCGTTCTGGCCTTTGACCAGATCGTCAACAATGCTGCTAAAACGCTCAGCCAGAGTGCCGGGCAGTTCAACTGTCCGATTGTTTTCCGTGGCCCGTCGGGCTCCGCCGGTCAGCTGGCGCAGCAGCACAGCCAGATGTTTGAAAGCTGGATGGCCAACACCCCTGGCTTGAAGGTCATTTCCTGTATCCACCCGGCCGATGCAAAAGGCCTGTTGAAAAGCGCCATCCGCGACAACGACCCCGTCTGTTTGATGGAATCGGAGATGCTGTATGGCTACGAAGACGAAGTGCCGGAAGGAGAGTTCTTGGTACCGATTGGTAAAGCGGCCGTTCGCCGTGAAGGCACCGACGTTACCCTGATCTCTTACAACAAGATGATCCTGGTTGCGCTCGAAGCCGCAAAGGAACTGGAGAAGGAAGGCATCAGCGCCGAGGTTATTGACCTGCGTACGATTCGTCCGCTTGACCGCCAGACCATCATCAAGTCCGTTAAGAAGACCAACCGTGCGGTGGTGGTTGACGAAGCCTGGCCCTTTGCCGGCATCAGCTCGGAGATCACCTACGAAATTCAGCGCTCTGCCTTCGATTACCTCGACGCGCCGGTTATCCGGGTGAACAGCGCCGATACCAATCTCGGCTACGCACCTACCCTCGTGGAGGAATACCTGCCTAACCCGGCGAAGGTCATTCGTGCGGTGAAGGAGGTGATGTACATCAGAAAATAGTCTATTGGACTATTGGGCCGTTAGTAGCCCGCTCTGGAACTTTGGTTTCGGAGCGGGCTGTTTTTTTTGGCGCGGCCGCAGGTGCATGGTTTAGGGAGCTAGTGGTCTGTCAATATTGAATTTGTGGGTAAGGTGCTGATGAATTTTGGTGTTGAATGAGGCGAAGGATTCCTTGCATAGCCGTAGCTACGGAAGGAGTTCTTCAACGAAATTCAGCACCAAA
>JBLHRW010000250.1:0-7623 GCA_047626445.1 Neolewinella sp. | reverse complement strand
AGTTGCAGGTTGCAGGTTGCAGGTTGCAGGTTGCAAGTTGCAGGTTGCAGGTTGCAAGTTGCAGGTTGCAGGTTGCAAGTTGCAGGTTGCAGGCCCGCTCGAATTAAAACCGACCTCCAGGCCTATGAGCAAAGCATACGACTGTTTTACTTAACCGCCACCTCAAACATTTTGCTGGCGGACCGCAAGCTCCCATCGGCACCACGGGCGAAGACAACGACTTTGTAGTTACCGTAATCGTCCGTTGTCGGAAGCTTTATAGTAGCGGTTTCATCAGCACGTCCGGTTTGCCACAGCAGCACAGGAGACAGTGCCGGCACTTCACTGGCCGCAGCATCACGCAGGGGGAAGGCTGCCATTGGCTGAAGACCATTGATAAAAAAGATATCGTCGGCATCCGCCGCTGGAAATTTATCCACGGGCCGAACGGTCTCAATTTGGACGACACCGTTGTTGCCAAGCGCGGGAAAATTCCGGCGTAGCTCGCTGCCGATGTAGTAATAAGCCAGGTACTTTACATTACCAGGGCTCATGGTATTGACGTAGTTATCATCCCGGGTAAGTTTCCCATCAACGATGTACAACGGGTTTTCGGCAAAGAACCGCTGGTTCGGCGCGTTGTACAGCTGCGCACGGTAATTGTCTTTTTTGACGCGCACGCGCAATTCTCCGCCAACCTCTTTGAAGAAGTTGTACATGTCTGAAAAGGCTTTGTAATCCTGCACGTTAAAATCCCGATTAGGCTTAAGCGCTTTACGCTCCTGGGTGAGCACCTTGGCGTCAATCTCCGTTTCCACCGTAGCGAACAACTGATAGATCTTGCGACGACGACGGCTAAGGTCGATGTAGGTGGCTACGGCCTCCGTCACGGGTGGTAGAGTATTAAGCGGCGCTACCTTATTATTGTACAGTTTGGGCTGAAGATCAATCGCATCCTGCGCACGGACTTGCACGTCTTTCTTTCCGGTAAAAGGGCCGATTTCTAACATAAAGTCGCCTTTTTCGTCCGACTTGGCGAAGCCGAAATTGAAGGTTGCCGGATCAAAGATTGGCAGCAGGTTGGTGCTGAAAGGATCGCCGGCAGCCGTCATTACGTTGCCAGGATAGAAGAGGGTGTCTGCCCAGGAGAAATTGGGAGTAAAAGGCGTCACCTGAAAGCCCTCCATGTCCCCGGTTATATCGGCGTTGACGACACTGATGCTGAAGGCGGCACCGTTGAGGCCACCGATACGGACGTTGCCGCCGTCGACGTCAACGGAGAGACCGCCGGAGGCGGGCAATGCATCCGTTCCGCTCAGGGTACCGGCGGTGATTTCCGTGGTGCGTTTGTCGTTATATACCGCATGAGGGATCATCCCCAACGCCACAACTTCTTTGCCTTCCGTCATTCCCTGAAGGCCGAGGCGGTAGTAACCAGTTTCCAGGCCGAAGGGCCAACGGTAGTAGCCGCTTATTTGTCCCTGCTCATCTGCTTCCAGAAAGAAGTAGTCCTGCTCACTGCCATCCGGCGTATACACCGCTACGCGAACCTTAGGCGGAGCGGGCTGGGGCAGAAAAGCAGAAAACCAGGCCACCTCTCCAGCCACGTGGAAAGGCCGGTCGAAGTGAACCGACGTTTGCGCAGAAAGCGTACTTGTGAGAAGGAGAAAAAAGGCAACGGTCAGCAAACGCATAGCTGAAAGATTTAGAAGGAGATAAAAGCAATGTCAGACAGATACGGCGACCAAGTGTCGCTGCTATTCGGCGGGATGGCAGCCTAATTATTTGGTGATCAGAGTTCCCACCAGATCGGGCGGGCGGTAGTCGCGGTATTATTAGCAACTAGGCAATCGGTACAACGATTGATTGGTGGCGACGGCGACATAGGAGGGGGGAGTGGGCAGGCGAACACGGGATTCCCCGCCTCTGCCGGGGTAACCGGCACCCTGACAATAGAAGGGCTGGCTACGTAGAAGTACCCAAAGACGTTGGCAGTAGTTCCTTCCACCGAGCGCACATTACCTATTACCGGGCCTCCCGGTGCCTCGAAAATACTCAGCTCCCTACTGGCGATGGCGTTTACCTGGCTGTAATAATCAAAAGCTTCCCGGGAAATAGCTTCCTGGCGAATTTCCATGTAATTGCCTTCGGCGTAGCGGAAAGAAATTCTATTTTTCCCCAGCGAATAATCCGTCAGCGTAGCGCGCCCTGCAGTATTACCAATGACCTTTACTTTCGTTCCCTCGAAGGAGACATTGATATAGCAGGTTTTGATGCCCGTAATGGTGTCGGTACTTTCATCCGTTTGGGCGTAGTATTCGTCGATCAACCAGCGAACGTAGGCGGCGTCCCCATTGGCATAGCGTAAGGGCGTAGTAATAAGGTACTCCATTGCCGGAACCGCTTGGACAGTACCGGCACCGTTTACCACCTCCACTGTGGCCGGAACCGCCCTCGCCGAAGTAGCTTCTAGTCTCGGCAACAGTACTTCAGGCTCGCTGGTATAGTTGGCCCCTTCCCGGGTGGTTACCAGCACGTTGAAGCGCATCCCTTCTTCCACACGGAAAGCCGGGTCATTGGCAGTGGTGCTTCCCCGGTAAACGCCATTTCGGTAAAGAAGCGTCAGCTCCTGCCCGTCGTCATTAACGATCCGAACGTTGGCCGTAACGACCTGAGCGGGTCGGTTGCTGTCCTCAAAACGAAAAAGTTCTTCCAGGATAACTTCTGCCTCCGTCAGCTCTTCTCCAGCAAGCAGGCGACCAGAAACAACGATACCATCAGGTAGGGGCAGGCCCTGGGTCAGGTCAATTTCGTCGATACATCCGAAAAAAAAGGCAGTTAGCAAGGTCAGTATTGACAGGCGACCAAGGGTGTATTTGATGGTTGGGGTCATAATTATCGGGTTATCGAGTTGTCAGGTTGTCGAGTTGTCAAGCGTTTGGTGAACATTGCTTTTCAGCAACCTCAATGGCACCTGCGTGCGCGCCTACAAATGCTAGCGCGTTTCGATATTGAAAGTGATGGCGGGGAAAACCGTTCCAAGTACCGCGAGCCGGTTGGCTACGTTACTGAGGTCTGCGGCCTGGGTATAAAAGACGGAAAATGCGTTCTTCCGGCCGTAGACGTTGTATAGGGAGAATGTCCAGCTCGTCTGGAAATTCTTGGTTTCGTCGTAACCTTTGCCCAAGGTGTAGGCCAGGTCCAACCGGTGGTAATCGGGAATTCGGACCGCATTGCGATCGCTGTAAACCGGCACAGAAAGTCCATTTTCTATACGGTAGCTGCCCACCGGCGCGGTGACCGGGCGGCCGGTGCCGTAGGTGAAGTTGGCGGTCAGGGTGTTTCGTTTATTCGGGTTCCAGTTGATCGTTGCCACAAAGTTGTGAGGCTTATCGAAGTTACTGTTGTAGTATTCTCCACCATTGATACCGGGAATCTTGCGTTGCGTACTCGAGTAAGTATAGCTGACTAAGCCGTTCAGGGCACCGACTTTACGCTTACCACTTAATTCCAGGCCATACGCCCGGCCTTCACCGATCAGAATCTCTGTTTCCAGGCTGGGGTTGACGAGCACTTCGGCAAAGTCCCGGTAATCCCACAACTGGTCGATCTGACGCGCATAGACTTCGACTCCCAGCTCTACGTTATTGTCTTCCAGGTTGAGGAAGTACCCCAGCGAAACGCTGTGAGAGAGGAAAGGAGGAATGTAGCTGGTGCTGAGCTGGTACTGCGAGCTGGGCGTTGGCGAGTCACTGACGAAGATCTGGTTTAGGAACTGCGCCGTTCGGCCATATCCCGCGCGGATAGAAGCCGTGGGGTTGAGGCGGTAGCGCAAGCTCAGGCGGGGTTGCAGGCTATTGAAAGCCGCGATGGTTTCTCCTGCACCGTAGCGGGTGGAATCGGTGGTCCGCCCACGGGCTGGCACCCCCTCTTCATAGTTAAATTCTGTTCCTGGGCCAAGGAACCGGTAGTTGGTAAACCGCAGTCCTGCGCTGACGCTGAAGCGGTCAGAGACAGCATAATCAAGGCTACCAAAGGCACTGACTTCCATACCGTGTTCTTCTTCTAACCCTGATTCCGTGGCCAATGATTCGGCAGAAGCGCGGGTTCTGACTCCTGGGTTTACCCAAAAGCGATTGATCTCCAGGCCGCCTTCGATTTGAAGATCTTCTGAAGCGTCGTAGTTGAACTTCGGCTTAATGGTTACGTAGCGGATACCGTTATCTATCTGTTCGGCCGAGAAGGCCCGCAGGTCTGTCTGGCTACTTTCGTAATCGCTGTACACCAGGCTAAGGTCACCGTAGAGCTTATCGCTAAAAATTTGTTTCCAGGTAGCCTGCCCCATCCTTGTCTGATAATCGAAGGCAAAGGTTTCTGCGTAGCTGAATGCATCCTGAGCGCCGTAGCCCTGAAGGATCAGGGTAGAATTCT
The DNA here is from genome assembly GCA_047626445.1 of Neolewinella sp. Taxonomy (GTDB): domain Bacteria; phylum Bacteroidota; class Bacteroidia; order Chitinophagales; family Saprospiraceae; genus Neolewinella. The sequence continues at coordinate 3,213 of JBLHRW010000250.1, read as the reverse complement.
CCCCAATACGCTGCGTTAACCGTAGGTTTCCATCGAAGAAAAAGGTGGATGAAGTGTTCACTTCCGGCACGTTGGCGAGCCCCAGCACCCAGTTGGCGTAGCTGGAACGGGCACCGAAGATGAAACTACTTTTATCCTTCACGATCGGGCCTTCCAGCATAATCTTACCGGTAACGGGGCCAATCCCGGCTTTTCCCCTGAAGTGGTTAAAGTTGCCGTCGCGCAGCTGTACGTCGAGCACAGAGGCGAGGCGGCCGCCGAAGCGGGCGGGCATATTTGCTTTGTAGAGGTCGACGCTTTTGATTACGTCGGCATTATAGGTACTGAAAAAGCCGAGGGCGTGGCTGGAGTTGATCAGCATACCATTGTCCATCAGCAGCAGGTTCTGATCAATTTCTCCACCGCGAACGTTGAAGCCGGAAGCGCCTTCGCCAATCGAACTTACGCCAGGATTGAGGAGCAGGGCCTTTATTACGTCGGTCTCCCCCATAAAGGTGGGCAGTTTTTCCAGCTGCGCCATATCCAGGCGCTCAACGCCAGCTTGCACGCGGCCCACGTTGGCATCGGCAGCTTGTTCCGTAACCACAATTTCTTGTAGGTTGGTTCCTGAAGCACCGAGCGCTATGTCGTAAGTACCGCTACCGCTCACCCCAATGTCTCGGCGGTTAGCACCAAACCCGACGTAGGAGATGACCATGGTGTAGGCCCCCGGGCTTAGTTTCAATACGTAATTACCATCTATGTCCGTAGCGGCTGCAGCCGTGTTATTTTCGATCTGTACCGTTGCCCCAATGAAGGACTCGCCGGAGCTTTGATCGGTGATTCTTCCCGAAACAATGGCCAGACCGTCGGCACCCAGGCTTTCCAACGTACCAATGTAGGCCGGGCCGGAGGAGCTATTTTCCGTTTCTTCCGTTGTCGCGGCTTCAACCCGGTTGGCGACAGCGGCATAATAAGCCGCATCGAATTCGGTGCCGATGGTAATCGCCGAACCGATAACGTAGACCCGGTCACGGTAATCAACAAAGTCAAGAATGGTTCCTTTCAGGATGGCATCTAGGGCCTCTCGCATGCTGGCATCCTTCAGGTCCAGGGATATGTTGCCTTTAGGCAGCTGGTCCTCCTGGAAGAAGATGCGGACCGGCAAACCGTTGTTAATCTGGCTCAACGCCTCGGCGCGGGTTATGGAAGCATCCATCAGGTTCAGCGTAGGCTCCGTATTCTGGGCGCGGACGCTGGTGCAAAGGAAGAGTACAAAAGCAAGGGAAAGTAGTTCTCTCATGGCTGGGTCTCAAACAAGGGGGGATAAACAAATCGATCACAAAGCTAAGTAAACGGCAGTGGAAAGCCTTTTTTGATTGCGTCCGCAAGACGACCGAATGGTGTTGCCACACGCAATCCGATGCGTAGCTCTAGGCCAATTACGAACTCCGACGTATCAATCACTCCCGCCCCATGGCTACAAAGTGGTCGATTTTACCGAGAAGTTGAACCGCGTAGAAAGAGGCTTTGGGGCGAGTTTTTTACATTTTAGTTCATCAGGGGCAGCATTTTTGATCAGCCGGTGCCAAAGCCAAATATTTTTGTTCCTTTTCATCTGAAAAGGAAGAGCCCGCGCGGAGCGGAATAAAGAAAAGAGTCACCAAAAGGAAAAACGTCCCAACCGTAGGCATAAATGCCAGGGGACCAAACCCTACCGCTTAGAGAATTCCCCCCCTTACCGGCTTCATCCCGCACGCGCAGGAAGTAGAAGCCAGGCACCAGGTTGTTCACCTGCAGGGTCGTTAGCGGACCGAAAGTTTGCCGGCCAGCCATCACCTGTTTGCCGGTTACTGAGAATATTTCAACGGTGTACTGCCGGGTACCGTTGGTGGGCAGGCCTACCTGTAGCCGATCACCCGCAGGGTTGGGATAAACATTTACTTTCAGGGCATCAACTACATTACTCCTTGAACAGGTTGAGGTGGATTTACCCGACCTAGGTCGGCCATCCAACTTTTGGTTAAGGGTGTCCCCAACCGAACAGCTTGCTCAGCAGTGATCTTGGGTGAGGACACCCTCAACCTGTTTCTTACAACCAAAAATTGCACCTGCGGCCGCGCCCACTAAGGAACATCAATTTAATAACTGTCCTGATTAGCTTCGCTTCGTGGCGAAGCGCCGCCATCGTGGTTCTAGTCGAGTCGACGAAACATCAGCATAGCCTTAGGTGGTGTTTCGTCGGCGAAGAACAGGGCCGCGAGGGCCAGGTCAAAAACCAGTAAGTTATTTATACGGCGTCCCTAAGCATTCTGCACCAGCGTCCCGACCTTCTCGCCAAAAACGATGCGGCGTAGGTTCGTAGGCTCGTTGATGTCAAAGACGATGATGGGCATATTATTCTCGGCGCAGAGGGCGAAAGCCGCCTGGTCCATTATTTTAAGCCCTTTCATCATAACTTCCTGGAAAGATATCTCTTCGTATTTCGTAGCCGTCGGGTCCTTTTCCGGATCGGCGGAATAAATACCATCTACCCGGGTAGCTTTGAGGACAACGTCGGCGGCGATCTCGTTGGCGCGCAGGGCCGCTGCGCTATCGGTAGTGAAGTACGGGTTACCCGTTCCTGCACTAAAAATGACCACCCGGCCTTTCTCAAGGTGCCGCATGGCCCGACGACGAATGTACGGCTCGGCAATCTGCTCCATCTTGATGGCCGAGATGAGCCGGGTGTACACGCCGTGGGTTTCCATCATGCTCTGCAGGGCCATACCATTAATGACCGTAGCCAGCATGCCCATGTAGTCTCCCTGCGTACGTTCTACGCCGGATTCGGCTGCAGAAAGCCCCCGAAAAATGTTTCCACCTCCGATCACCACGGCAACCTCAACGCCAATTTCAATCAGCTCCTTAATTTGCTTGGTGTAATACGTGAGCATCTTGGCGTCGATGCCGTACTGCTGGTCCCCCATCAGGGTTTCACCACTCAGTTTCAGCATGACGCGACGGTACTTCAGAGCCATAATCCAGGGAATTTTGAGGCCGTTATTCTGCGGCGGCGCTAAGGTAGGGAATAGTCAGAGAGTAACTAGAAAGAACAGCATAGAGGAAGGCGCCGAAAGCTTTCAATTTATGCTGGTACGGGCGGGGGCAAGCCCCGCCCGTACCAGCGTCAAGTATGCCGACAGCGTTCGCTAAGGGACGCCGTATAAATAACTTACGCCTTTTGACCGCCTT
>JBLHRW010000249.1:0-7626 GCA_047626445.1 Neolewinella sp. | reverse complement strand
TCAACGGATCGTTCCCGGAGTGGACCGAAGCGCAGGTCGAGGCGCAGGTGCGCCAGTTCTATCGCTTTTTTTTCAACTCGCTGGCCGAATCCATTAAGCTGTTTTCGATGAGCGAAGCGGAAACGGTGCGCCGGTGTCGGGTGGAGAATCCTGAAATCGTTGACCACCTGATGCGGGAGGGCCGAAGTTTCATCAGCTGTGGTGCTCATTACGCCAATTGGGAAATGGCCGCCTTGGCGTTTCCGTCTCAGTTTCCGGGCTTGACGGTCATGGGGATTTATAGCCCACTGAAGAACGTGGTGATGGACAAACTCACCTCCACTAACCGGAGCCGTACGGGTACGTACATGGTGTCCCGCCGTGAGGTGGATGAGTATTACGAAGAGGACCCCGTGCGGCCGGCCATTGACTTTTTCATTGCCGACCAGTCGCCCAGTAACCACTCCTGGAAAAAGATTCACTGGACACGCTTCCTCAACCGGACCACCAGCTTTCTGATGGGGCCCGAACGTTACGCCGTTCGCCACAACCGGCCAGTGTACTACATCAGCTTACGGATGGAAAAACGCGGACATTACGTAGCAAAACTCTACCTGATAACGGATACGCCACGGGAAACCGAACCTGGATTCATTACCGAATCTTACGCGCGCATCCTGGAAAAGGAAATCCGGCGAGATCCGACTCCGTGGTTATGGACACACCGACGCTGGAAACGCGGCGTGGCACCTGAAGCCGCCGCAGCAATGGAAGGAAAGGATTGGGTGACGGGGGAGTATGAGCGGTAGCGAGCATCCCAATGCGGCAGCACTCCCTGACTGTCTGACTAATAAGGCGCGGTCGCAGGTGCAATAAAAGGTACTAAGAAGCAGGCAAAGTCTCTGCAGCACCCACCGTAGGTAAATACCGCAATACCCCCTTGTCCATTGGCGTCCAAACGGCCGTCTTTACACCGATGCGGCGCAGGCCTGTATTGACCCAGGTGTTGCAGGTTTTGAAGCAGGAGTAGTTTCCATTGGCTTCGTAGAAACGATCGAGTGGGGTGTAGCCTTTACCTACTATTTCGGTGATCTTTCCTTCAGCGGACGTTACAAAAGATGCCGTGATGTAAACGAAGAGTTCTTTGAGTTGTGTATCGGTGAGGTCCAGCCGCGACCAGGTGCGGTTCACTACTCGGTGCTCCGTAACGTGCATGGCCGTAGGGCTGGGTAGAAACATGGCTCTTACGGCGATTTTGGCGCTGAGGTCTGCCCACGTGGGGGTATCTAGGTAGAAACCTTTGTCTCCCCAGCCGAAGCTCATCAACTTGGTGTCGGCCCTAGGGCGGAGTTGGGAACGCAATTGTTCGGGAAGGAGGTTGACGGGGATGACGAAGTCGAGGTGTACGCCGTTGGAGAAGGCGTAGAGGTGGTTGTTGCTGCCAGCCTCGGGTTGGTCGGTGTTGACGGGAATCCAGGAAAGTAAAAAGGAAAAGGCAACGTAGAGTACGACAAAGGCGAGGAGGAAAAGAACGACTCGCCAGAGGTAAAGGAGGAAGGACTTCATGTCGGGTAAGATACGGTGAGGGGAAGGGTAAAAGGGCGAATATGCCCCTCCGGACGTGCGAATTGCAGTGTAAGTGCTCGAACCCGCGGAGGGGATGGCTGGACAAGGCCTGCTCTTTAAACTTTCCCTGCACCAGCGGCCGCGCCCAAAAAATGTTGAACGCTTTGAAGTGCTCACCGTTATGTCTGCATGAGCAAACATAAGATATTCGACTTCCTCCAGGGCCTGCGCGAGAACAACAGTAAAGAATGGATGGACGAAAACCGGCAACGGTACCACGAGGCCAAAGACATCTGGCTGGAAGAGGTGGCGGGGTTCCTCAAGCGGCTATCTCCACACGATTCGACGATAGAAAAGCTATCGCCAAAGCAGACGATCATGCGGATTAACAATAATAATATGTTCCACCCGGACAAACCGACCTACAAAGACAGCTTTGGCTTCGATCCCTATAAAGGCCGCAACCGGCCGGCGTTTTACGTGCACCTCAGTCCCAGCGGAAGCTTCCTCTACGGTGGGCTGTGGCGGCCCGACTCCGATGCCCTGAAGAAGATGCGGGAAGCCATAGATTATGACGGGGAAGAACTAATGAAGATCGTCGGAAAAAAATCCTTTCAGAATTTTTTCGGCGGGCTGGAAGATGACTATGAAGCCCTGAAAACCAGCCCGCAGGGCTACTCTTCAGACCATAAACACATCGACTTGCTGCGCCGGAAGAACACTACGGTCGTTCGGCGGCTGACGCAGGAAGAGGTTATCAGGCCTGATTTTATCGATACAGTAGAACGGGGGTTTGTTGAGATGGCGCCGTTTTTGGGGTATTTGCGTCGGGCGGTGGAGTTTGAGGAGTGAAGTGACCGAACTGTTCTTATTACCCTAGTTGTGAAGCTTAATTCCCCGTAGTATTGGGTAACCTTATACTCTGGTGGGAGGAAGTGGGAGTAGTCGTATGCGCTCTTTTTCGAGCCCAAATACTTCTTTGTAGCACATAGATGATCGGCCAGGCAAGCAAGGCGGTACCGAGTAAGAAAACGATCGATGGCTGGGCGAAATAGTCGCCACAGGATAAGACGCCCAGGATAATTACCGTAGAAAAGGGGAGGGAGCAGGCCAGGATATTTAGGGCCAGATCTATATTGAAAATGGAGGGAGCTCCTTCTTTACGTAGGTTTTCTACGGCCGACATATGGGCAAAGGGCCAGAAGCTGACGGCTGATTGTGGAAAGATGACCAGCAGTAGGGCAAAGGCAGGAGCCATGGCCGGGAGCACTAACATCGCCAGACCGCTGGCGAACAGCCCCACGCCTGCACGAAACGCCAGTACCCTGATAATGAGGGCCATCTCCTGGCGCTTGAACCTAACGGCCATGCCGATGAACAAGAGTACTATGGGGGTCATTAAGGCGGCCAGCCGTACAGCCGTCGTCTCGAGGAAAGTCGGGAGGGCATTAATATTTAGCCCCAGGCAAAGCATCGCGACGGCCAGCAGGATAACGAGGTTGACCGGCTCGCGCAGCAGGGAGAGCCCGAGATTTTTGAGTTTACTTTTAGTGCCAGGCTTATCGGTGATGGCTGCCTGAGTAGCCTGCCGGGCATAATACCAATTCATGGCAATTAGGTAGAGAATAATCAGTACGAAAACCTTGTTCCCTACGTCAGCTAACGCGGCCATGGCCAGGCTTTCTTCTCCGAGGTATTCGACAACGAAAGGAAAACAGCTGAGGCCCGGAGCAAGCGAAGGGGTCAGCAGGAGGAAGGTTCGCCAATTGTCGGTTTCCTTGTCGATACCGAGTATGGGAAGCATCTTTTTTGTGGCAAAAAACAGCAGAACGTTCAAGGCAAGAGTGCCAATCGGGAGAAGCAATAATTCGGCGCTAATATTGATCTTTAACAAGGCCACAAAAATGGTGGCCGGGAGAATCACGGAGAGGATAAGTACTTTGACCCCCTTGAGCTCCTGCTTCCCATTTATTTTCTGCTGTAGGAAATAACCGGCGACAATCAACAAGAGGAAAACCAGGGTTTTTTGTAGGGCTGGACTCATGATAAAACAAGCAAAAGGTTGTAGCCCCAAAGGGCAATTAGAATCGTCAAAAAGGAAAGTGGTAAGGCTTTGGGTAAGCGCCCAGGCCCTACCACCAATAGGTAAAAACCTACATTAGTACTTCTTCGAGGGTGGTCAGGAACAAGTCCATTTCTTCGGGCTTACCCATACTGACGCGACAATAGTCTTTGCCGAAAATATCGAAGGCCCGAACGCCGACGCCTTTAGCGAACATGGCGTCCAGGAATGGTTTGCCTTCCATCGCAATTGGGAAGATCATAAAGCTGGTGTGGCTGGGAACAGGATTAAAGCCTATTTTTTTCAAGCCGGACATTGTTTGCTCCCTGGCCTCGGCGGTTCCTTTGATGCTCATTTTTTGGAAATCCGTATCCTTCATACTGGCCATGGCGCCCATCAGGCTAGTTTTACAAAGGCTCATATTGCCCCGCCAGATGGTGTTTACTTTTTCCAGCATGGAGGGAAGCATGACCCCGTAGCCAACCCGTAGGCCGGCCATGCCGTGAACCTTGCTGAAAGTGCGGGCAACGACGACATTCTTACCTTCCTTTACCATGGATACCATGGACTTGCTTTTGTAATCCGGTAGGAATTCCAGGTAAGCCTCGTCAACGAATACGGTAACGTCATCCGTCGCCACCTCCCGGCAGAATTTTTTGATGTCTTCTGTCGGTGTGAGGGTGCCCGTCGGGTTGTTGGGGTTACAGATGTAGACCATTTTGGTCTCCTTGTCAACGGCTTTTTTCATGCCCTTCAGGTCGTGGGCCCAGTCGTCCGTAAGCCGTACCTTTTTCCAGTCAGCCTTCATGGCCATGGCGGTTTTGATCAGCGACATGTAGGCAGGGTCGGCAGCTACCAGGTTTCCTCCATCCATGAAGTGCATGATTGCCATTTTCTCGAGTACGTCAGAGGATCCGGGAGCTATTAGGATGTGATCTTCAGGGACGCCTTCGAAGTCGGCGATCATCTTTCTGAGCTTGTCGGCCGCCTCGTGTTGGTACCGGTTACCGCTTTTAGCGGCTTCCATGATCGCCAAGCGGGCGTCGGGGCTTGGCCCCCAGGGGTTTTCGTTGGCCAGCAGGCGGGCTTTTAGTGCCGGTATGGCCGAAGTATGGGCGCGTTCCCATTCCAGGCTCGGCATAATTTCTTTGACGGAACTATGGCGTGGAAGCAATCCGGGGGCTGCATTAAGGGAGAAAGGAACAGTAGCGATGCCGGCACCGACCAGGGCTGTTTTACGGAGCCAATTGCGGCGACTTATAGTAGTGGGATTCATCTGGATTAGTTTTTTATATCATTAATGATAGGTTGAGAAAGGAAAGTTTGCAATACGATTTGGGCTGATATTTGTGATACCCAAAGGGCTTATTTAAAGGATAAAATTCTTCATTGTAGCATGTTGTACTTCGAACGGCCAGTAAATGGCAAAGACAAGTTTACCTTTGAGCTTTGCTGTAACCTTAGCAACAGACTGTTTCCGGATACCCTCTTTGCTCGTATTTTTAAAGGTCGATTTATTTAAACGTTTCTTCATGCCCGCCACCACCACACTCTGGACCCCAACGTCCGCCTTTAAAAACAACTCCAACCTAACCACCTATCAGGTCTGGTTGAAGGAACAGCATGGCCTGTCTTTTTCCGATTACCATGCCCTTTGGCAATGGTCAACGGAGCATCCGGCTAAATTTTGGGAAACCATCGTGGCTTACTTCGAGGTCCGGTTTCACGACCAGCCGACGGAAACCCTGACCGGTGAGATGCCGCAAGCAAAGTGGTTTGCCGGCGGCACCCTCAACTATGCCGAGCACATTTTTCGAAATAGAACGGAAGAGCGGCCAGCGCTTCGTTTCTACAACGAAACCGGGAATATTGATCTGAGTTGGGAGGAACTGGAGCAACAGGTGATTGCCGTGCAAGCCTGGCTGGTATCCCGTGGGGTAGGGCAGGGGGATCGGGTAGCAGCCTACTTGCCGAACATCCCCGAGACGATTGTTTGTTTTCTGGCAGCGAACGGACTTGGCGCCGTGTGGTCTTGTTGTTCGCCGGATTTTGGCGTGGAAACGGTCATCGAACGGTTTGCTCAGATCGAACCGAAGGTATTGATCGTTTGCGATGGCTATCAATACAACAATAAGCCATACGACCGGAACGAAGAAGCAACGACCATTGCTGAAAGTCTGGGCGTACCCGGCAACGCGGTCATGGTGGTGCCTTATCTCAACCGCAACGACAGGGAGGAGGGCGGAAGAACCTACTTCCCCGACCTTGCGCTTCCAACCTCCCGTGCATCCGGCGGCCGCACCCCACAAAACATTGTTTTTACCCCCGTTCCCTTCGACCATCCCATCTGGGTACTCTACTCCTCGGGCACGACAGGTAGGCCCAAAGCCATCACCCACAGCCACGGCGGGGTGTTGCTGGAACACTTGAAATATATGGCCTTCCACAACGACGCGAAGGCGGGAGAAAACTTCTTTTGGTTCACCACCACCGGTTGGATGATGTGGAACTTTCTCCAGGCCAGTATGCTGGTGGGGGCTGTGCCAATCCTCTTTGACGGTAGCCCGGGATACCCCTCGCTAGACCGCCTGTGGGAAATTGCCGGGGAGCTGCCGGTGCATCATTTTGGCACCAGCGCGCCCTACCTAACGGCCTGCATGAAGCGGGGATTGGCGCCAAAGAACATCGCCGATCTGAGCGCACTGCGGTCCATCGGTAGTACCGGCGCGCCCTTGCCGCCGGAGGCCTTCGATTGGGTGTATGACTCGATTAAAGAGGACATCTGGCTGTGCTCGATGAGTGGCGGTACGGACGTTTGCACGGCCTTCGTGGGCGGCATTCCAACGCGCCCGGTGCGGCGGGGCATGATCCAGGGGCGGGCACTTGGTTGCGCGCTTCATGCTTTTGATGAGGCGGGAACGCAGGTGCAGGGGGAGTTAGGGGAGATGGTGATCACCCAGCCAATGCCCTCCATGCCCATCTACTTCTGGAACGACCCGGAAAACGAACGCTACCGGGCCAGTTACTTCGCCGACTACCCCGGCCAGTGGCGCCACGGCGATTGGATCAAGATCGAAGCCGACGGCCAGCTGATCATCCAGGGCCGGTCCGACGCGACGCTGAACCGCAAGGGCGTCCGCATCGGTACCGCCGAAATCTACCGCGTGCTCGACCAGCTTTCCGGCCTAACAGATAGCCTCGTCCTCAACCTCGAACGCCCCGATGGCTCTGACCATATGCCCCTGTACGTCGTTGCCCCCGACGGCCTAACCGATGAGCTCAAAACAGCCATCAACCACGAGCTGAAAACCCAGTGTTCCCCCCGCCACGTTCCCGATGAGATCATTCTAGCACCGGACATCCCCTATACCCTCAGCGGTAAAAAGATGGAGGTCCCCGTTAAAAAAATCCTGATGGGGATGGACGTCAGCAAGAGCCTCAACCGCGATGCGGTTCGGAATCCGGAGGCATTGGATTGGTTTCTTAACTTGGTCTGATAAATCCAGTGTGCCGCTAGTGTTAACTCCGCGTCCCTTATATCCCATTTAGTAAAAACTATATGCCATGGCACCCAATGAGCACAGCTTTACAAAAAGAGATTTCAAAGACATCCGCGCACTGTTGAAAATCGGGGTGGAACGTGAGTTCGTCATCGGATTGGAAACAGTAGAAGCGTCCATCCGGGAGTGGCGCACCGCTGCTCCAGAGAGCAGCCGGGAGTGGTACCACCGGATCCTTGAAGATCACAAAGCACACCGTAAGGTACTCTCACGAACTTATGATAACAACAGTAAGTCGATGATGAGATCGAGTATAGAATACCTGTTGCGAAACAACATCCTCACCTGGGACGATTTAGACATCTGCAGCGAGGGCGCAAAAGCCAATTTTCGTTGGGTGCTGGAGCTGAAATATTAGTTTCGTGAAAACGCTTAGTGTAGCACCTTAGTGCCTTGTGCCTTAGTGGTTACCCTACCACGTGCTGCCCCCTAACATAGTGTAGCACCTTAGTGCCTTGT
>JBLHRW010000248.1:0-7661 GCA_047626445.1 Neolewinella sp. | reverse complement strand
CCATCCTCCCTTTATCGCCTTGGTAGAGGAAATAACCTGGGCTTCGCTACAAGAAACGTTAGAGCCCCGGGGTAGACACGTCAACCATCCAACTCGCCATGAGTCAATGATTAGGTGCGACCGGATGCAACGCCGTACCTATTCACAAAGAATGATAGACCAACGGTGCACGGCAAAAGTATCCCCCTCCGCCCCCTGGGGGCAAAGACAAAAACAACAGACCTGTTCTAAAAAACAGCGCCTACTTTGAAACGCTAAAAACACGCAACTAATTGATTATCAATAATCAGGCATCTAAGCTCATGGCTATCCTGCAGCAACTACGCCCCGCGCATTCCAAACCATTATCCCGGCGAAGATCACCGCCACTGCTCCCGCAACCATTCCCAGCACCTGCGTCCCCGCCTCAAAATGCTTCATTGCCAGGGCAATAAACGCCCAGACGACTACCCCGGCAAACGCTACGTCCCGGTACCGGCGGCTGGTGTAACCGGCAATCGCAGCGGCAATAATGATCATAATGATGGTCCAGGTTACTTCGGAGATACCGAAGCCGTCCCACCCGTAAAAATGCAAGGCGGAGCTAACGTTAAGTACCGTGGCCAGCGTAATCCAGGCGAAGTAAAGACTGAACACCAGGCGCTCCAGCAAGTAACTCCTGTCTGCGTTGGCTGCCTCAATCGTACGCAATAATTCGTTGATCCGAAATAGGGAAACCAACATAAAAACGATGATTCCTACCGTAACCCATTGCCAATCATAAGACGCTGCGGCCAGCCAAGCACCGTTGGCCACCACGTTCGCAGCGAACCACTGCCGCAGCGGAACCCAGGCAGGATGGTTCTCGCGTTTCTTGAAGAGTTGAAAGATCGGAAAGACGATTAGGCCAGTATAAATCGGCGCCCAGATGGCAAAGGCATACGGCGCCGGAACGATCATCGGGTTAGTAGCCGTTGAAGTTGTTCCGATGGGGTTCGGGCCGAAGTTACCCGTTGCGTTTAACGTGTAAAGCGCCAACATGACAAGCATACCGGCAAGGGCAAGGAAGCGGGAAGAAGATTGAGACATGGGTAGACCGTTTTTAGGCCTAACGGGGAAAGAGAAGGTGAGGTTCAGCCTCTCGTTCCTTAGGGATGGGAATTAAATAAAACGTGATTCTTTGACCTGCCGCTTTTGTTCTCACCGTTCTTGAAAAATTCTTTGCATAGCCATAGCTACGGAAAGCATTTTTAAGTGCGGTGAGGGCAAAATAAGGCGGTCAAAAATCGTGGTTTATTTATTTCCCATCCCTTCAGTCTATAGAGAAGCCACCAGCTTTACCCCAATGCCGGCTCAGGCCGTAGCCTTCGAATACCAGGGTCGGTTCTGCATCAAAGTACGGCAACTTCGGTGCCGTAAATAGGGAAAGCGCAAAGTGCATCTGCTCAACGGGGTCAATAATGACGGTGGTTTCGTTGGTGATGATGATGATGGCAGAGTCAATAGTAAGCGGAAATAAGGCATCCATATCCGATGCCCCATCCCGTTGTAAGGTAATCCGTATTTGCTCCTCGTTATCAATGATGGCCTCCAGTTCGTTAGCCTCATTAATTCGCAGCGTAACGGCTGCGTGGGTGATCCGGGCAGAATTTGCCGCCGATACCTGCGCATCGTGCTCTCCAACGAAGACATCGATGATGCCGTCGTAGTTTGTCTGCGCCGCAAGGCTAGTGGCAAGTAGACAGAGAAATCCCAGGGTAAGTAAGCGGTTTGTTAAAGACACGTTTGATTATTTAATCCGGCCTTAGAACGATGAAGCTCGTCTACTATTGCTTACTTGTTCATCCCTTTTTATTCCCTTTGGGTGAGCACGCGAAGTGAATGAGAGAATTCTTGAATGAGTGAATAGCTACCGCTGTTTCCGCTCATTTCGCTCCGCTTATTCTCCCATTCTCCTATTCACTCCATTTGTCCAATCAACCCCAGCCCCAAGTCAATCAACCGTTCCACCGTTTTAGCCGGCTGCTTACTGAAGGTCCCCTCTGCCCGGTTAGCAAGCAGGGCGGAGATGGAAGCTGACTGGTGGCCGAGGGCCGTCGCCAGCCCGTAGATGCCCGCCGTTTCCATTTCGATGTTGGTCAGCCGGAGTTTGTCATGCTGCCAACTGCGCATCCGGTTGAGCAGGTCAGGGTGCAGACCAGAGGGCAAGCGCAGGCTACGCCCCTGCGGCGCATAAAACCCGGCGGCAGTCATGGTCATGCCTCGTGCCAGGTCTGAATTAGCGATAACTGCCGGTAGGTCAGGGCGGACCACCAGCATGGGAGCAGGGAATTTTACGCCACCGTCTTCGAGGTGTTCGTACAGGGAGATCGCCGCCTCGTCGGGTTCGCCGCCGGAGAGGTAAAAAGGCAGCAGTCCGTCGGCGGCCAGGGCTGCTTCGGATAATAATAAGCTGTCTAGCGGCAGGTCGGACTGAAAAGAGCCGCTGGTACCTAATCGGATGAACACCAGTTTAGTAATTTCCTCCTTCACCTCGCGGCGGCCAAGATCGAGGTTGAAAAGGGCGTCCAGTTCATTGAAAACGATGTCGATATTATCCGTCCCGATGCCGGTAGAGATCACCGTCAGGCGTTTACCGTCCAGTTCTCCGGTGTGGGTCACGAATTCGCGGGCTTCCACCTTCAGTTCTACTTTATCAAACCGGCGCGTAATGGCATGGACCCGTTCGGGGTCGCCGACGGTAATGATCGTTTCCGCCACCTGACCAGGCAGCAAATTGAGGTGATACAGGGCGCCGTTGGGGCGGAGAATTAGTTCAGAGTGTGATAAATTGATGGTTCCCTAATTTTATGAAATGATCTAATTTGTTGTCGAGTTACTGCGTTGGCAACTCAGTGACTCAGCTCCTTAACCGCCAGTTTCAAAGCCCGTTCCTTGATCTCGCTACGAAAGTAGTGGCTGACAGCGATACCTTTATGTAACAGAATAGCCTGCGGGCTAGAATGCTCCACGCCGAGTTTTTCGGCAACTTCCATTTTCAATTCCGGCGTGTACTGCACGGTCATACCGTAAATCTCCAGGTCGTGTTTTGCGTGCGCGACCTCGATCTGGGCCGCCCCGCTGAACGGGCAGTTATCGCTGTGCTTGAAAAGAATGACCGGTTGCTGGTGGCTAGCTTCGAGGGCAGCGGCAAAGTCGGCGGAGGATTTCATCGTGTGGAACATGGTCGAGTGGTCTGGTTATCAAGTTATCTGGCTGTCAAGTTGTCTAGTTGTCCGAACGCATGGTACGCGGGGTAGTTTTGATTTAAGCCAGAAAGCTTAGCCGACCTGGTGCAACTGTCCTTTTATTCTCCCATTCTCCCATTCTCCCATTCTCCCATTCTCCCATTCTCTTAGGGCGCGGCCGCAGGATACAGGGAAAGCTTTTAAGCGCAGGGCCCAAGCAAAAGTCGCTGGCCTACCCGACTCTTTGACTACCCGACTATTTGACTCTCTGACTATTTGACTAACTTCCCCCATGACCATCTCCGCCAAACTCTCCGCCCTCCGCGAGGCCATGCTCGAATCCCAGATCGACGCTTACATTGTTCCCACTACTGACCCGCACCAGAGCGAGTATCCCGCTCCGCGTTGGGAGGCAAGAGAATGGCTCAGCGGTTTCACCGGCTCCGCCGGTACCCTCGTCGTTACACAGCACGAGGCCAAATTACTTACGGACAGCCGATACTACCTGCAGGCTACTACGGAGTTGGCGGGAACGGACATCGAATTGATGAAAGACCTCCGCAAGCCAGGCGTATCCCCCATTGAAGAATGGCTAGGGAGCACCTTAATGGACGGTCAGACCGTCGGAGCCGACGGTAGGGTCACCAGCCTGCAAACCAGCCGCCGGCTGCACAAAAAATTAGCAGCCTATGAATTAAACCTCGTACTCGACGAAGACCTCGTGCGCCGGATCTGGGCCGACCGGCCCGCAATTCCCAGCAGAAAAATTTTCGAGCATACGGCCGATCTCAGCGGAGAGGCGTGGCAGGACCGACTCGGCCGACTAATGGAATGGATGGCCGGTAAAGACCTCGACTACTTCGTCGTTTCCGCGCTCGACGAGCTCGCCTGGTTACTCAACTTGCGTGGCTCTGACATCGATTTCAATCCACTGTGTGTCGCTTACCTGGTGGTCGGCCGGAAGGGAGACCACAATCTGTTCGCCGCGCCCCGGCCCGGCTTTGACGCCTGGACCGACAACCTGCCCGACGGCCACCGGATGGAGGTCCATAACTACGACAAAGTCAGCAGCTTCCTCCGACGCACCAACGCCATCAACGCTGACATCGGCCTTGACCCGGCCACCATCTCCGCCCGCTTAGCGATGCACGCTGGTGAGGACAAAACAACCGAAACCACCAGCCCCATCCCCGCCTGGAAAGCAATCAAGAACGAGACGGCACTGGAGCACCTGCGCAGTACCATGGCCCGCGACGCCGTAGCCCTGCTGCGGCTCCGCCGCTGGCTCGACGGTGCCATCGCCGCCGGTATCGACGAGGCTGCAGTAGCACATAAACTCCACGCGCTCCGCGCCGAAGACGAACACTTCGTTACCGACAGTTTCCCCGCCATCGTCGGCTACGCCGGCAACGGGGCCATCATACATTACCGTGCGCCGGAAGAAGGCTCGGCTACGCTGAAGGCTGAAGGACTACTCCTCCTCGACTCCGGGGGACAGTACACCACTGGTACGACCGACATTACCAGAACTTTCGCCGTTGGCGAAACGACGGAAGAAATGCGTCGCAACTTCACCCTCGTGCTGCAGGGCCACATCGACCTGGCGATGGTGAAGTTCCCAATGGGCACCTGCGGTGCCCAGCTCGATCCGATCGCCCGGATGCCGCTGTGGCGCAACCAGCTCAACTACGGTCACGGTACGGGCCACGGCGTCGGCTTCTTCCTCAACGTTCACGAAGGGCCGCTGAGCATCAGCCAGCATCCTAAATCACCCAACGCCCAGTACCCGCTCGCCGCCGGCATGGTGATCAGCAACGAACCTGGCTATTACAAAGTCGGCGAATACGGTATCCGGGTGGAGAACCTCGTCGCCGTACGTCCAGCCACCACCGATGGCTGGCTAGAATTCGAATCGCTTACCTACTTCCCCATCGAGCGTAGTCTGATCGAGCAGCACATGCTGACCCGGGACCAAGTGCAGTGGATTAATGATTACCACCAGTTGGTGCTGGAACGGGTGGGGCCCTTGTTGGAGGGGGAGGAATTGGACTGGTTGGAGAAAGGGTGTGGGGAGATTTGAACACCCTCCCCGCCTAAAAAAAGTTTCGCCCAACTACCATCTGGCAGCCGGGCGTAAACTATACATAATACAAACTCACCAGTAGTAGATCTATTCGCGAAGCTAGAAATCCTCTCCACCACCATTATCACTTCCCCCTCCCTGCTGCCGCTTCTGCTTGCCCTTCACCTCCCACGGTAATTCGTAGCCCCCCCTGCAGGCGGGCGTTGAAATTATAGCCATTAGCCTGGATGGCACCTTCCTGGAGGGTACCATCTGTTTCGGTGCGGTAGGCATTGGCAGAGGCCGTGAGGTCAAACTTCTTGGTGGGCCGGAAAGTGGTAATGATCTCCACACCGTAGTCACGGCCGCTATCGAGGTTAGCCTGGGTACCGATCTGGATGCCGCCAGGCAGTGTTTCGGTGACGCGGGTAATCAGGTCTGATTTAGCGCGGTAGTAAACGCCACCCGTGAAGGTGCCCTTACCAAAGCGTTGCTGTAGGTTCAGCTCGAAGCTGTTGATGATCTCGGGCAATAAGAAGGGGTTACCGGTGCGTAGGTTGAGGGGGTCACCGCGATCTACGAAGGGGTTGAGGGACCGACCCCGGGGGCGGTTGACGCGGCGGGAATAGCTGGCCTGTACGGTTCCGCTTTCGCTGACCGCATATCCCAGGAAGATACTCGGGTACACTTTGAAGTAACCATTGGTGAAGACCTCGCCGGTGGGCTCTACCCGTTCGCTGGTCGTGAACACCTGCTAGACCCGCAAGCCACCACTAAAGGTGAGTTTATCGAGTTTACCGCCGAAAGTATAATAAACGGCGTGGACATCTTCATCGTAGAGGAAGCGGTTGCTGTTGGAGTCGACCCTGAAAAAGGCGTTCAGATCATCGTCGTAGACGTTGAAGTCAGCAACGTTGTTGAGCCGTTCCAGGGTCGAGCGCCAACCGGCTTCCAGCTTGAAGTCTTCCCCGATCTTCTGGCTGTAGTCAAGTTGACCAAGGTATTGCATCCGGGCGTTGTCGGAAGGGCTGTTCTGGCGGTTTTCATCAAGGAAGAGGCCACCAGCGGAGGTGAACACCTCAGCGTAGTTCTCCGTTTCCGAACGGGTACTTTCACTGAGTTGGAAGCTGGCCGAAAGGTTACGGCCGGGCTTGGCGAAGGTGGTCTGGTAGTCGGCCCGAACTTCGTAGTTTTCGTCGTCCTGCGGCTCGGTTTCAGTGCGGATGCTGGCCCGTTCCAACTCACCACTTTCGTTGAAGAAATCTGTCGTGCGCAGGTTAGTGCTTTCGCCGCCTCCCGTCCGGTAGTTACCACTCAGCGCGATGGAGGAGAGTTTATTGATCGTGTATTCGGTGCCGAGGTTGAAGCCCTGGCTCTGGTTCTGGCGCTGGCCGTCAAAAGCAAAATAGCGGCTGTAAGAAGTATCGACGAACGTGGCGGTTTGCTCACGGAAGCCGCGGAAGTAGCGTTCGTCGTAGCGGCCGTTGATGCCCAAGGTGGTATTGAATTTCCCTTTGCGCCAGTTAACATCGATGCTGCCATCGAATTTGTTGCCGGTGCCCCCGTTGAGGTTAACGGTGGCGTTGAAGCCGTCGTCGCGCTTTTGCTTAAGGACGATGTTGATGAGGCCGGCCGTGCCTTCCGGGTCAAACTGGGCACCAGGGTTGGTGAGTACTTCGATGCGCTCGATGTTGGAGGCCGTCAGGGTTTGCAGAAAGCTGGCCTGATTGGTGAGGGCGCTGGGATTACCGTTGATCAGAAAGCGGACGCCACCGGAGCCACGCAGGGAGACGTTGCCTTCCAGGTCGACGGTGATGCTGGGAATTTCGCGGAGCAGGTCCTCGGCGTTGCCACCGGCAGCGGCGATGGATTTCTCTACGTTGAAGATCTTACGATCGAGGCCGAGTTCCATGACGGCACGTTCGGCGGTGACGTTGACCTCGTCGAGGTCGTTACCCCCTTCGCTGAGGGCGATAGTGGGGAGTTGAACGGTGGTCTTATCGTTGGTCAGTGTAACCGTTTGGGTTTGGGTGGCGTACCCTAAGAAGCTTGCTTCCAGTCGGTAGGTACCGGCGGGCAAGTCACTGATTTCATAATGCCCGTCGACATCACTGCTGGTGCCTTTAATCATCTTATCGTTAGTACCGTATACACTGACGTTGGCGAAGCCCATGGGGTCCTGGGTGGCACTCTCCGTCAGTTAACCTTTTATGTTTTGGGCGCGGACGCTGGTGCCGAGGAGGAGGATTAGGAGCAGGGTTAGTAGGGCGGAGACCACCGGAGTCTGTCCGATACTGCTGCTGCGCGGGCCTTCATACCCCGGATTCCGCCCGATGCTGCCCGTCTGTTCGGACACCGGAGTCTGTCCGATACTGCTGCTGCTGCGCGGGCCT
>JBLHRW010000247.1:0-7756 GCA_047626445.1 Neolewinella sp. | reverse complement strand
TCTGTACCGAGATGCGAAACAGGAGTTGGGCTTGGAACACTGTCAGGCTTACTCCTGGCAGAAAAACGATTATCATTTCAACGTGGCACTAACAGTTGGTTCGTTAGCCAAAGTAGCCTACCATCTGCGAGGTCCAGGACAGCCCGTCGGTTCCTTTTCCATCGCTGATATCAAGCAGAGGCATATGAACGAATATCAGGCCCAACGAATATTATCCTTGTGTCGGCTGGACCTTGACGAGGATTTAATTCGAAGGCTCCAGCCACAGATCAGTAACTTCGGGCTTCGCAACTACAAAAGGGCATGAAAACCTCTACGTACCATTGATTTAAACAAACCCATTAAACCCAGTAACATCCATCCCCGTAATCAACAGGTGAATGTCGTGCGTCCCCTCATAGGTAATCACGGATTCCAGGTTGGCCATGTGGCGCATGATTGGGTATTCGTCGGTGATGCCCATGCCGCCGTGGATCTGGCGCGCTTCGCGCGCGATTTCTAGTGCCATGTGTACATTATTCCGCTTACCCATACTGATCTGGGCCGGCGTCGCCTCTCCACGGTTGGCCAGAGAGCCTAACCGCCAGGCAAAGAGCTGTGCCTTGCAAATTTCGGTAATCATCTCTGCCAGTTTCTTTTGCGTAAGCTGGAACTGACCGATCGGCTTACCGAACTGGATCCGTTCCTGGCTATAACGCAGGGCCGAGTCATAGCAGTCGAGGGCAGCACCAATGGCGCCCCAGGCAATACCGTAACGGGCTTTGCTCAGGCAGCTGAGCGGACCGCGCAGGCTTTTGATGTCGGGAAATACGTTCTCCTTGGGCACCTTGACGTTATCGAAAACCAACTCACCGGTTACCGAAGCCCGCAGGCTCCACTTCCCTTTGATTTCGGGCGCACTAAAGCCTTCCCAGCTGGATTCGACGACCATGCCACGAATCTTGTTGTCTTCGTCCCGGGCCCAAACAACCGCAACATCCGCTACCGGGCTGTTCGTGATCCACATTTTAGCACCGTTCAGTACGTAGTGATCTCCGGCATCTTTGATGTTGGTCGTCATGCTTCCGGGGTCGGAGCCGGAGTCGGGTTCAGTAAGGCCGAAGCAACCGATGTATTCCCCGGCGCCAAGTTTAGGCAGGTACTTCATCTTCTGTTCCTCAGTGGCATACTTGTAGATCGGGTACATCACCAGGCTACCCTGTACCGAAGCCATGGAACGCAGGCCGGAGTCGCAACGCTCCAGCTCCTGCATGATGATGCCGTAGGCAATCTCATCCATTCCGCCACCGCCGTACTTAACGGGTAGGCTGGGGCCGAAGGCCCCGATCTCCGCCAGGCCTTTGAACAGGTGCGTCGGACAAACGCCGCGCATCGCTGCGTCATCAATAATGGGGCTTACTTCAGCTTTTACCCAGTCGCGGACGGCGTCGCGCGCCATCTTGTGCTCGTCGGTTAGCAGGTCATCCACGCCCATATAGTCGTGGTGCTGAAAACGGTCCGGGCTGGAAGATTGGTGAAAATCCGCCTTGGTGGTAAATGCTTGCTTATTCGTGGTGATGGGCATAATACTTAATTTGGTAACGCGAAGATACGATGGGAGAATGAGGGAATGAGAAAATAATAAAAGGAGAGAAAGAGAATAAGTGCTCGGACGAAGCAGCCTCCGGCTGCGAGCTGTAGCGTCGTTCTCCGGACACGCCAACTGACGGGTACATAACGCGTAGCACTAGCGCGCTAACGGATAAAACCGAATCTGAGGCATTAGCCACTGGTAAGTCCCCAAACACATGTCTCTTTTAAACTTCCTTTGCATCCTGCGTCCGCGCCCTAATAGTCAAGCAGTCAGAAAGTCAACCCTGACCTTCTGCTTATTCTCTCCTTCAAAAATTCTCTTATTCACTAATCCTTCAGGTGCAGTATCAGCATCGGCGTTTCCGGATGCAAAACCATCTGCCGGACCTCACTGTGGTGGAACAGCTTACTCCAGAAGCCACGTTGTTTGGTCACCATCACCGCCAGCTCGATCTTATGCGTCCGGAGGTATTCTACCAGGCCATCCTGCACTGTTTCAGCCGTTACTTCCTTAATTTCGAAGGCGAATTCCGGTTCAGGATTATTGAATAACGGCGCAAAAAGGCGCTCTCGCCGCCCCTCGTGTGCGCCTTCCTCATCGTTGACGTGCACAAAGTGTACCCGAGCGTTGAACAGTTCATTGAAATCCATAAACTCCAGCACCGCACGCCGACTTAACGAGAGGTTATTACTGGCGTAAAGGATGTGATCATAAGGGCAAAATTTCGCCTTTCCGGGTACCAGTAGGACCGGACATTCGGCCCTACTTGCTACCGCAGAGGACACACTACCGAATACTTCTTCCAGTAGGTCCGTTTCACCGGTAGCCCCCATAATAATGAAGTCAAAATCTTCGCTTTGCTTGATAATTTTATCTGCCGCGAACCCAAGGAATAATTCCGAGGTACGTTCCACACCTTCCGGGGTGGGAATACCGGCCAGGAATTCCCCCAGGGCAGTATCTCGCTGGTCCATCAACTCCCCCATTGGCGGAATGACCATAGCATCACCAGTGGCCGTTTGCGGGGTAAAAACATGGATGGCTTTGACGCTGCTTGCGCCGACAGCAGCGGCAAAAGCCTCTGCATATCGAAGGGCGGCAGCGCTGCCACCACTAAAATCAATGGGAACAAGAATACGTTTGATCATAATAGGGAGACGACTAATAAAGAAGGCGAAAGATAGGGCATATTAGATTGATTTCATATACTTAATCCGGATGAAATCAGTTACAAGTATCGCTGAATCCATTAACCCGGCGTTTCTTTTTGGCGAGGCCGCTGGTGCAAGGTGTTTGTTTGATAAGGAGCAAAGGAAGCAGGAACGGTCTTTGAAATTAACGCCACCTTTCCCATCTATTTCCTCGTTCACACGTTAACAAAGGGACGCCGTACAAATAACTTACGCCTTTTGACCGTCTTATTTTGCCCTCACTGCACCTAAAAATAATTTCCGTAACTGAGGCTATGCAAAGGATTTTTAAGCGCGGTGAGAACAAAAGCGTCAGGTCAAAAACCAGTAAGTTATTTACACGGCGTCTCTAAGCCGGTCGTCACCGTCTGAACCATACTATGCCACTAGCTTTCCTTCCACTTTGTTGCCCTTCCCGTACTGAAGCTACCGCTGCCCAGAGGGTTTCGGTCAGAGGACACGATCACTGGCAGTTGGTTTGCTGCAGTACACCCGAAGAAATAAAGAAAGCCTGGCCATCCGCAAACCGCAGCGATAACTTTTGGATCAACCGCAATCTGCTGTCCTTCCTTGCCGACCAACCACAGGGAATGATTACGGAAGCCCTGCTACTGGAGAATACCCTGAACGGACATCGTGTCTTGCTTACAGCCCAGACTTTTACCTTCCGGGCCGCAGGCCACGTCAGTGATGGTGCGAAAGGAACAACTTCCTCTTTCGACCTCCGCCGGCTGTTACTTACCCCCTTTTCGTTTAAGGTGCTCTGCCTGGGGCAATTCCTTACCTCCGGCCCCTTTTGCCAGGATGGGCTACACCGGCTAGCAGCCTCCGAAGCCGCCAAACTCTTACCCGCTGTTTCCGAAACCTTGATGCGCTGTCGGTCCGGCTATTTGGCATCGTTGCTTAAGGACCTTTACCCGACCCTCCACCCGGCTACCCGCGAGCTACAGGCTAATGGCCATTACCTGCTCCCCGTTGACCCGGTCATGACAATGAACCTGCGTAAGGAATGGACCACTACCCAAGATTACCTTGCGGACCTAACCAGCAAATATCGCGTTCGCTACCGGCGGGCAAGGGGCAAATTGGAGGGTATCACCCGACGCCGCTTATCCGTAGGAGAAGTGATTGGCTTCCAGGACCGGATTTATGAGCTCTATCAAAAAATCAGCCACGGTGCCGATTTTAACGCTACGGAGCTGCAACTTGAATATTTCACGTGGTTGGCCCAAGCCTGCCGTTCGAAAGACGAGTTACATGCCCTACTCTCCGTGTACCAGGGAGGCTACTCCGAACAAAAAAATCAGGCCAAAGACAGTGACGACTCTTGCCTTTATGGCTATTTTAATGAAGAGGGAGCCCTCATTGGCTTTACCTCCGCCATTCCTAATGGCAAGGTGTACCATGCCCACTTTCTCGGCCTCGAAGATGCGTATAAGCAAAGTCATCACCTATATCATAATATGTTATTTGACTTGTTGGACGATGCCATCAGCGGAGGCTTTTCCACTATTGATTACGGCCGCACGGCATTGGAAATAAAAAGCTCTTTAGGTGCTGAGGCTACCGATTTCGCCGTCCTATTCAAAGCACGTTATAACTGGCTGAATTGGCTAATCCCCATCTTCACTCCGGCGGTGTATACCGCTTCAACATGGAAGGGCCGGAACCCATTTAGGGGACAGCGCGTTAGTGCCTAGGAGCTAGTATCAATCCCATAACCAGGCGACGCTGTTCCAGTCAAGGACAGCCAGGCTCATTCCTCAGCAAACGTCAAATTTCTATCATAACGAACAATTCACGCCAACCATCCGCGGCGACAGAAGGTTCTTTGGATGAAACCGTGCTTACACCACAGACCATACAAATTCAATTGGACTAAACCTTGCATCTTCGACAATAATTCTGTAAATTAAGTCGTCATTAGAATAATTTTTTGAGCAGGCACATATATTTTAAAGAGCAGGTTTTTTACCTGCCTATTTACCAAAAGTACCCAAGAGCTTATGAGTACCAGGAGAAACATCAAGTATCACTATCTGAAAACCAAAATTGCCCTGAACGATACCGTTCAGCGCATTCTCGACATCAACCGAAAGCGACGCTTTTTTGGCGAAGACCCCGCCAAGAAAGCAGCGTTAAACGAAGAGCTTAAGGTGCTTAATGCTGTTGCCGAAAACCAGGCAATACGGCTAAAGACATTCGAAGTGAGGATGAATCGGGAGAATGCCGCTTAAGTTAGCCGTAAATAGGTAATCCGCTTAGGGACGCTGTATAAACAACTTACTGGTTGGCGGCCTATTTCACAAGCGAAAGAAAAGACACGGCCGAGTCAACTTAGCGAATTTTCGCTAAAGTCTTTTCCAGGGCACCATAACAGTAGTATATTTGTGACTCTTAGCGGATGGCGCAAGTGAAGCTCTTGAACAGTCTTTGCTCATGACAACTTTGTCTTGCACCTGCGACCGCGCCCCAAAAGACCAGCTTAAAACGATCAATCCAAGCCTATGAAAATGCTTGTCTGCGTCAGCAAGACGCCGGAAACCACCACCAAGATTCAGCTAACGGCTGACAATTCTGACCTTGACCGTAGTGGCGTCAATTACATCATGAACCCCTACGACGAGTGGTATGCCTTGGTGCGTGCCCTCGAATTGAAGGAAGCTTCCGGTGGCACCGTCACCATCTTAAATGTAGGGCCTGCAGAAAACGATTCCGTTATCCGCAAAGGCCTTGCCATTGGTGCAGATGACGCTATCCGGGTAAACGCCGCCGACGGAGGCAGCCTTTACATTGCCAAACAAATTGCGGCCCAGGCCACCGATTACGACCTAATCCTGTTCGGCAAGGAAACCATTGATTACAACGGTTCCGAAGTAGGTGCTATGGTAGCTGAGCTACTAGGCATGGCCTACGTCGGCGAAGCCAGCCACATGGAAATGAATGGCACCACGGCCACCGTTACCCGCGACATCGAAGGCGGCGTTGAAGTGGTGGAGGTAAGCACGCCGTTTGCCCTCAGCGCGGCCAAAGGCATGGCCGAGCAACGCATTCCAAACATGCGCGGTATCATGATGGCCAAGCGCAAGCCGCTCACGGTCGTTGAACCAGTGGCAGCGACCGCCACGACCAGCATCTCCAGTTACGAATTGCCGCCTGCGAAAAGCGCGGTAAAATTGATCGACCCGGAAGACATGACTGAGCTGGTGCGTCTATTACACGAGGAAGCGAAGGTGATCTAGAAACATCCCCTTTCAAGGAATTCTTCTCCCCTCAAATTCAACTAATCTCCTAACGGTCACAACGGCTAACGGCCCAATAGACCAACGGACTAAAATACTACCCCATGGTTCTTGTATTTGCGGAAGCAACCAACGGAAAATTCAAAAAGTCTGCCCACGAGGTTGTCACTTACGGCGCCAAAACAGCTGCGGCTATGGGCACCACTTGCGTTGCCCTTACCATGGGTGAAGTAGAGAACGCCGGTGACCTCGGGCGCTTCGGCGCGGCGAAGGTTTGCAGCCTGGCAGTTAGTGCTGGATTCGATAGCGGCGTTTACGCAGCGGCCATTGCCGGTGCAGCCAAAGCGCTCGGCGCTAAAGTCATTGTGCTCTCGCACAATAGCACCGGAAAAAACATTACCGGTCGCCTAGCCGCTCGCCTCGATGCCGGCTCGGCACCCGGTGTTAACAGCCTGCCGACGGTTGATGGCGACAGACTCACTGTACGCAAGTCCGTGTTCTCCGGTAAAGCGTTTGCCGATGTGGAAATACTGACCGAATACAAGGTCATCAGCCTGTCTGGCAACTCCATTCCTGTGGAAGAATCCGGCAGCGCAGTTGAAGTCGAGACATTGAGTGTTGACTTACCTGCCGCCAAGGTGAAAGTGCTGAAAACTAAGCGGATCGAAGGCATTACGCCGCTGCCCGAAGCCGAACTGGTCGTCTCTGGCGGTCGTGGCTTGAAGGGCCCGGAAAATTGGGGAGTCATTACCGATCTCGCCGATGTACTGGGAGCTACCACGGCTTGCAGCCGCCCCGTGGCCGATGTCAACTGGCGCCCACACCACGAGCACGTAGGCCAGACCGGCGTTGCTATTCGACCGAACCTTTACATCGCCGCTGGCATCTCCGGTGCCATCCAGCACCTGGCCGGAGTCAACAGCTCCAAAACCATCGTGGTCATCAATAAAGACCCAGAAGCACCCTTCTTCAAAGCTGCCGACTACGGCGTAGTGGGAGATCTTTTTGAGGTACTTCCCCGACTGACGGAGGCGATCAAGGCGTACAAAAACGCCTAGTGGTCGAGTTCATAAATATTCATTCAGGTTGCCTTGATTTCGCGTAGCGAATACACAATAGTTACCCTGGACGAAGTCCGGGGTAACGAACCCAAGGATTAACTTGACGACGCTGCGCGTCGTTAAAAAATAAGGGTCCTTTCCGTTACCTGGGACTGCGTCGTCCCTCCTTGTCCCAGGCAACTCAAGTGCAGTCGCTACGCGACAAACCGAGACATTCAAAAACTTAGTTTACACTGTACTAGTACAGTGTAAT
The DNA here is from genome assembly GCA_047626445.1 of Neolewinella sp. Lineage (GTDB taxonomy): Bacteria > Bacteroidota > Bacteroidia > Chitinophagales > Saprospiraceae > Neolewinella. The sequence continues at coordinate 437 of JBLHRW010000247.1, read as the reverse complement.
TTAAGTTCTGCCATCTTAGGCGCTGATGAATTTTGCCGCCTGGCGAGACGCTTACACCGGAGCTTAGCCGTAGCTAAGTGAGGAGGTAAGCAACGCTGCCAAGCGGTAAAAGGCATCGCGGATAAGTGGTAAGAACTTAGATTACACTGTACTAGTGGTCGAGTTCCTAAGTCTTCGAACATTTAACGCAGGCAGCGTGGTGCTGGACGACTAACTGAAAGCCGATCATAGCCATAGCTACGCGAGGTTTTCAGTTGGGAAGTACAGCGCCGCGATGGCAAGTTAAATGGATGAATATTTATGAACTCGACCACTAGTGGGACAGCCAGTAAGTTTCGTTAGCTCAAAACGAAGATATTTTGGTCGCTGGCTAAACGAAAAATCACTTGCATAGCCGTAGCTACGGAAGTTGTTTTTCGTGACGCCAGTGGGAAAAA
>JBLHRW010000246.1:0-7791 GCA_047626445.1 Neolewinella sp. | reverse complement strand
GGCCGCTGTGTGGCCGGCTTCTGCCGGGACCAGTTCCTGGAGCCCATCAACTACCTGGCCACCAGCTGGGAACACTGGCGCAACCTAATTTCAGAAGTAAAGATTCTTCTCCCCTCCCCCAGCATCGACGTAGATCGGGCCAGGCGGATGGATGCACGCATCAAAGCAACAGTGCCCCACGGTTTTCCGGTGGATTTCTTTGACGTAAGGTTGCCCCAAAAGGAGGCAACATTTGGGATAAACGATGGCGTAACCGGAAAAATGTTTACCCTCGAGCAGTTTCAGTAGCCTGCCCTTTAACCTCCCCATGCACCTGCGGCCGCGCCCCCTAAGTATCCTCGCTACCTAAACAGATTTTTTCGCTCATATTCTCACCGGTATATTTTTCTCCACTGGTCCGGCTCCTCGTCGGGCCACCCACCAGTCACGCACACCTTCAAAGCATACGTAGCCGAAGGCGCCTTACCCACAAATTCAATATTGACAGACCACTAGCAGCCTGTCGGAGAGAACGCTCATCGTCCCAAAGCGGCCCTTTTTGCGGTAGATTTCCCAGCGAATTCAGTCACTTAACCCGTTAAACTCCCGAATTCACCAGTCATCTACCACAAAAATGGCTCACGTTGGCTCAGATTCGGTTCTCCCCGACAGGCTGCTAGGCTAAAAAGATATAAGCCGATGAAAAGACCAATACACAACGTGTAGGCCAATGATGCTCAACCGCCAGAATACCCGGAGCTTTTTCACCCACATGCCTACGCAATAAAAGGTTTCGATCACCATCGTAAACCAGCTCAAAACCATGCCGAGCATACTGACCAATTCGTTCATGCCTTCGGTGTAGACGCAGGTGCCGTATGAAGTTGGAATACAAGGTGCCACAACGCAAGCAGCCCGCCTCCGGAGGGAGACGGGCTGCTTGCCAATTATCAGGTAGCTCGTGATTTCTACCCTCCTTCCAATGCAGCTGCACCAGAAACAATCTCGAGGATCTCAGTAGTAATCGCCTCCTGACGTGCCTTGTTGTAGCTGATCTTCAGCTCTTTCAGCATTTCAGTAGCATTCTCTGTGGCCTTATCCATCGCCGTCATCCGGGCACCGTGCTCTGAAGCGTTGGTGTCTAGCAGGAAAGACTGGAAACGGGTCTTGAGGATGGTCGGAACCAGTTCCTTCAGCAATACCTCTTTGCTTGGTTCAAAGATGTAGTCTGCCTTGGTTTTACTCCCCTTCTTATCTTCATTCTTGTCAACAACGGGCAGGAACTGTTCGGAGATGGGAAACTGAACGCCAGCGTTGCGGAAACGGGCGTAAGCCACGTGAACGCTGTCGTATGCACCACCAGCAAAGCGGTTCATGATCAGTTCAGGTACTGCCTTGGTTACCTCGAAAGAGAGGTCAGCCAGCAATTCCTGGTACTTCGTTTCGATGGTCACACCAGGTGTTTCTCCGTAGTTACGGCGGAAAAATTCTGCGCCCTTCTTACCGATACAAATGATCTCCAGCTCCTTAAAGCCTTTCAGGTCATTCTCAATGGTAGCAATGGCGGCCTTGATCACGTTGGTGTTAAAGGCACCTGCCAAACCACGGCTGGAGGTAATCACCACCATGCAAGCCTTATTAACCGGGCGGACCTGGTTAAAGACCGTGGCAGCATCGCCCTCCAGGTTGGAGAGGATGTTGGTCAACATATCGTTCAGTTTCAATGCGTAAGGACGCATTTCCGTGATGCGCTGTGAAGCGCGCGACATCTTGGCGGCGGAAACCATCTTCATCGCAGAGGTGATCTGCTTGGTGTTTTGCACCGATCCGATCCGTTCCCGTACTTCCTTAAGATTAGCCATAGTTAATAGTCAATTAGTCAGATAGTCAATCAGCCAGATCGTCAATCAGTCAGATAGTCTTGAAATAACCGATTGGGCTACTCTCTGACTACCTGACTGTTCGACTGTTTGACTATGCGAACTGTGGTACAAGCTGAGCGGCAAGCTCGTCGAGCTTAGCCAAGTCTGCCTTGTCGTACTTCTTCGCGCGGAAGTTTTCCAGTACGGCTGGCAGCTGACGCTCTACTTCACTGAGGAAGAGGGCTTCGAACTCCTTGATTTTATTTACGGGCACGTCAGCCATACGGTTGTTGGTGCCGAGGTGGATGATGGCGATCTGCTTCTCTACGGCGACGGGGCTGTATTGTGGTTGCTTGAGCATTTCCACGTTACGCTTACCTTTTTCGAGGATGTTCTGGGTAGAAGCATCGAGGTCAGAACCGAACTTAGCAAATGCTTCCAGTTCCCGGTAAGAAGCCTGGTCGAGCTTCAGTGTACCGGATACCTTCTTCATCGGCTTGATCTGGGCATTACCACCTACGCGGGAAACGGAGATACCTACGTCGATCGCGGGGCGGATACCGTTGTTGAACAGCTTGGAAGTAAGGAAGATCTGACCATCGGTGATGGAAATCACGTTGGTCGGAATGTAAGCAGATACGTCACCAGCCTGGGTTTCGATGATCGGCAGGGCCGTCAGGGAACCACCACCTTTCACGATACCAGCCTTTTTAAGGCTGTCGGGAAGGTCGTTCATGCTCTGTGCAATCGCATCATCATTGATGACTTTGGCGGCACGTTCGAGCAGGCGACTGTGGAGATAGAATACATCACCAGGGTAAGCTTCACGTCCCGGAGGGCGACGAAGCAGGAGGGACACTTCACGGTAGGCAACGGCCTGCTTGGAGAGATCATCATAAATGATCAGTGCCGGGCGGCCCGTATCACGGAAGAACTCGCCAATGGCGGCACCAGCGAAGGGTGCGTAGAACTGCAGTGGAGCGGGGTCGGCGGCAGAAGAAGATACGATGACAGAGTAAGCCATGGCACCGTTTTCTTCCAGTGTCTTAGCGATCTGGGCTACGGTAGAAGACTTCTGACCACAAGCAACGTAGATACAGTAAACTGGCTCTCCGCGGTCGTAGAATTCTTTCTGGTTGAGGATCGTATCGATGGCGATGGCAGACTTACCAGTCTGGCGGTCACCAATGATGAGCTCCCGCTGGCCACGGCCAATCGGAATCATGGCGTCAATGGCCTTGATACCGGTCTGCAGCGGCTCGGTTACCGGCTGGCGGTAAATTACACCTGGCGCCTTACGCTCCAGGGGCATCTCGTAAGTAGTACCGGTGACGTCACCTTTACCGTCGATGGGCTGACCAAGTGCGTTGACCACACGACCAATAAGACCCTCACCAACCTCAAGACTGGCGATACGGCCAGTACGAGAAACACGGCTGCCCTCCTGAATACCGATAGAGGTACCCATGAGTACAACACCTACGTTGTCTTCCTCAAGGTTAAGTACGATTGCTTCCGTACCGTTGTCAAACGTTACGAGTTCACCGGCCTGTGCGTTCTCGAGGCCGTATACACGGGCGATACCGTCACCAACCTGGAGTACGGTACCGTACTCTTCCAGTTCAGTGGCGCTGGTTACGCCAGCGAGCTGCTGCTTGATGATACCGCTGATTTCGTCGGGCTTGATTCCAGCCATGGTTGCTATACTTTAAAGATGCTTAGTTATAGTTGTTGTTGGGTAGTCTGGGGTCAGCAGACTAGTTGGCGAGCTCCTTCTTGATTTGGTTCAGTTTGTATGCAACGCTGGCGTCGTACACTTTACCGTCAAATTCAAGGATGAAGCCACCCATGATGGAGGGATCCACCTTGGTATGGATTTCTACAGTAGCTTCGGTCTTACCGGCGGCGGCAAGCTGGGCTTTGATGGCATCCAAGCTGGCTGCGTTGAGGGCAGTAGCACTGGTTACCTTCACTGTAGTGATCTTGTTGAGGAACTTGTATTGATCATCAAAAGCACCAAGGATACCGATCAAGTCGGATTCACGGCCTTTAGTAATCAGTACGTTGACGAAGGTTTTGGTCAGCTCCGTGGCGCCTGCTTTCTCAAGCAATTCAGCGAAGATGGCCTTCTTCTTAGTGGCATTGACCACCGGGCTTTGTAGCACCATCGCCAAGTCACGGTTGGCGCCCATCGCAATGAGGTCATCGACGTCACCTTTGATGGCGGCGAGCTCGTTGCGTTCCAGGGCAAGATCCAACAATGATTTGGCGTAGCGCGTAGCTACTTGTTGATTGGTCATGCTCGGTTTAGTTGAGGTTCTTCACCAGTTCGTTGACGAGTGCCACCTGGTTGACGTCGCTCTTAAGTTCCTTTTGGAGTACTTTTTCAGCGATGTCGATGGCCATGGTGCCAACTTCTTTCTTCAGGTCAGCCATGGCGCTGTCGCGCATGTTGGCGATGTCCCGCTGTGCATTGGCAGATACCTTCTGGGCAGCTTCCTTAGCTTCAGTAACGGATTCATCGCGGCGTTTCTTAGCAAAGGCTTCGGCTTCACCGATGATGCGGGTGCTTTCTTCACGGGCCTCCGCCAGCAGTTTGGTGTTGTCGTCCTTCATCTGGGCCATCTGCGCCTGAACGCGTTTGGCTTCGTCGATGGAGTCCTGGATTTCACCGTCTCGCTTCTGCAGCGCATTCTGGATGGGCTTGAAGGCCGCACGGCCAACGAAGAAGTAGACCAGTAGGAAGATAACCAGGGTCCATAGCAACAGACCTGGATCTGGCTTAAGAACGTTGAAGTCGGCAAGAAGGATAGAGTACATAATTCGTAAAATTTCTTACGCTTAAAACAAGGGGTTAAAATTGGCACCGAAACCGCCGCCAAGCGCGGTTCGGTTCCGGTGCCTTTGTGGTTGTATTGCAGATCAATACTCCACCTCGAAGTACTGCCTAGCTGATGAGGCCTACAACGATGGCGAAGAGTGCAGCACCCTCAACGAGGGCGGCAGTGATGATCATGGCGGTCCGGATATCTCCAGACGCTTCTGGCTGACGAGCGATAGCCTCTGTGGACTTCGCACCAATCATACCAACACCAATACCGGCACCGAGTGCCGCAATACCTGCTCCAATAGCTCCCATGTTTAGGAAATTTAAGCGATGAAAAAAAGAATGAGTCTTAAAAGCAGTGATCACATTTGATCGCTACTGTTTATTTTTTTTAGTGGGCCGCAGCATGCTCAGGATCGTGGTGCTCATGCTCCTCCACCGCAGCGCCAATGTAGCTGGCTGCCAGGATGGCGAAGATGAACGCCTGCAGGAAAGCTACCAGCAGTTCGATCAGGTTCATGAAGGCGGTAAAGGCACCGCCTACGATCAGGCCGGTAACACCGCCACCAGTATTGGTGCCGTTGTTGCCAAACACAAAGGTCAGGCCGATCAGGCTCAGGATGATGATGTGTCCGGCCGTAATGTTGGCAAACAGACGAATCATCAGGGAGAAAGGCTTGATGATCAGACCAAGTATTTCTACTGGTGTCAGAATAATCAGTACCCATTTCGGTACGCCTGGCATTGCGAAGATGTGTCCCCAGTAGTGCTTGTTACCGTTCAGGTTCGTAACGATGAAGACCAGCAGGGCCAGACACAGCGTAACGGCAATGTTGCCCGTCACGTTAGCACCACCCGGGAAGAGTGGAATCAGCCCGAACAGGTTACAGAACAAGATGAAGAAGAACAGACACATAATGAAAGGCTGAAAGCGCTCGTAGTGCTTCTCGCCGATCATAGGCTTGGTTACTTCATCGCGAATGAAAACGAAGACAGGCTCCAAAAGGCTTTGCAGGCCACTTGCCGCTTTGCCTTCATTCTTTTCGTAGCTGCGTTTTACCCGGCTCCAAACGAAGATCATGAGAAAGGCTGCCAAAAACATCGTGAAGACGTTCTTTGTAATGCTGAAATCGTAGAAGGAAGAAATTCCGCCGCCCACCAGACCACCATCAAGGGTAGAAGGTTGATCAAGTTCGTACTTTTCGCCCTCGTAAGAAACAAGGCCAAGATCGCGCTCTTTATCGCCGACCATATGTGTGGACATCTCTACCGCATGCTCGCCCAGCTCCACATGCCCCGCAGGGAAGGAAGCATTTACTACACGGTTAACGCGGCCATGATTGAGGACGTAGCCATCAACGGCGGTTGCGCCATGGTGGAACATATTACTAAAGCCGAAGGTAAACCCGTGGCCAGGTGCGTAAAGGATAATTGGAAGTGGGATGGAAACGTGTCCGAAAAGGTGAAATTCGTTCGCATCGGAGATGTGACTCATTACCGTACTAACCGGGTCATATTCAGCTTCATCATCGTTGTGTTCCGCCTCCTGGGCGAAAACAAATCCGGTGCTTAAAACCAGCAAAAACAGCAGACGCAAGACCAATTTCATAAGTAGAAATTTTCGGGGCTTCCCCAATTGAGCCGCAAAGGTACACCGTTCCTTGTTATTATGGAAGTTAACCTTAGGGTTTTTTCCTCTTTTGAGCAGTTGATTTGGCCGCTTGGCGGAAAGGTCCTTAAGGATGACAATTGGGGCGCGGTCGCAGGTGCAAGACAGGAGAACAAAAGAGCAAAAGGAAGAAAGGTGGATTTCACCGCTTTACCGATGTCCTTCCCCCCCTTGCTCCCTTCCTCCTTTTACCCTGCACCTGCGTTCGCGCCTAAAAATAAAGCTAAGGGATGGGAAGTTATACTTTCGGACCTTTGTTTTCGAAGCGGCCAATTTGGTCACTCCAGATCAAGTACGAAGCGGTTTTGCCCTGTCATTTACGAACTTTCGAAAAAACCTCCTGGAGTGACCGAGTTCATTATACCTTTGCGGCGCTATTTCAAAGCCACCTCACCAAAGCCAATTTCCTATGTCCTCTCCCTTAGACCGCCTTCCTTCCGAAAGCCGCATCTGGATCTACGGCGCTGAGCGCGCGCTGACCGAACAAGAAACCACCACCATCAAGCAACGCCTACAAGCGTACGTGGCCAGCTGGGTAAGCCACCGCAACGAACTCAGCGCTGCTGCTGACATTCTCCACGACCGCTTCCTGGTCATCGGTGTCGATGAATCTCAGGCAGAGGCCAGTGGTTGCTCCATCGACGGTTCCGTCCACTTCCTGCAAGAGCTCGGCGCAGAGTTGGGGATCGACTTCTTCAACCGGATGCGCTTCAGCTACCGTGATGAGCAGGACAACATTCTTACCGTCTCCCGCGACGAATTCAAAGACCTCTACAGGAATGGAACGCTGGAGAATGACACCATGGTCTTCGATCCACTCGTGAAAGAACTTGGCGAACTGCGCCAGATCTTTGAACGGCCGCTGGAGGACAGCTGGCATTCTCGGATGGTGTAAAAGCCGGAGGCTTTTTATAGACGAAAACTCGCTGCGCTCGTTTTCTTGGTAGACGCGCTTCGCGCTGGTAGTGGGTAGTGCTGCCGCACGTGCATGCTCGCTCCGCTCGTCGAATTCTCACTACGCTCAATTTCTCGTTAGACGGTGCTACGCACCTTAAAGGACGCGCTTCGCGCTCGGTAGATTGATAGGCTACCGCGAGGGAGAGCTCGCTTCGCTCGTGGGGTTCTCACAGAGGTTGGCACAGTGGTGGCACAGCCTAAGGTAGACAACCATCGGCATAGCGTGATTAACGCACAACGTACTGCAGGCGCCTTCACTTAGTGCGGCCAACTCCTGCAAAAAAGTTTAAACATATTTTTCTCTACAATAAATAAGTGGAAATCGTACATTTACGCCCATGAACGAGCATCTCGACCCTACTGCGGAGAACCTCCAACCGGAAGACGGTGCCATGGAGCGCGCCTTACGGCCCGACTCTCTGGACGACTTCAGCGGGCAACCCAAGATTGTTGAGAACCTCAAGGTTTTTATCCAGGCGGCCGTGCAGCGGGGAGAC
>JBLHRW010000245.1:0-7795 GCA_047626445.1 Neolewinella sp. | reverse complement strand
AACCTTGCTGCGCAGCGACCCATTGCCGGGCCACGCCGAGGCAAGTAAAAGTCGACATTGTAGCTCCGGTTACGAAGCCACCGTTGAACACATCCGGCAAGTTAAAAAGCTGTCCCAGCAGCGCTACCGTGGCTAGCTCGATGGCGGCGGAGACGTCCCCCTGCCCTGATACAGCCTGGGGGTTTTGGTCAACGGCACTGGCCAGCCAGTCGCCCGCCAGGGCGGCCGGGGTCGTGCCTCCGGTAACAAAGCCGAGGTAACGTTTGGAAGGGGAAGCCACCAGGTAGGGAGCACACTGCTCTTTAAAAACGTTGATGGCATCCTGCGCGCCCGCCCCCTGATCCGGCAAGCGAAATTCAGGAGCTTCCCTTAGTGCAGACCCCGCTGGCAACTGGTCGTCGGCCCGGAAGCTCAACGCAAAGTCGCGCACACCGTCCAGAACCTGGCGGAGGTCTTGTTCGTCCTGGGAAAGTGAGTTATCCATGGTCCGCGCCGATTAAGGGCAAGGGACGGATGGATGTTGAGATGTGTGACATTGGCAAATTATTTTATAGATTCCCGCAACATCGCGGGACAGGCTTTGGCACCTTTTGCTCCTAGCCTCGGAGCAGTGGTTGCCAGGGTTTCTCGGAGCCTGTGCTCTCCACCCTTCTTTATAAATTAGTGACCGGTCTTCCCCGGCACGGCGCAAATGTAAGGGCTGTTTTGTTAAGGAACAAATGATGTATTCATCATGCATTGATACCTATACGACTACACCAACCTTATTATGAGAAAACCACTTTATATGCTTGCAGGTATCGCAGCGTTCATTTTACTGGCCGCCGCACTGCCCTATTTTGGTATTATTGAAGTTCATCCTATACTTGGATGGCTGATTGGCGGGATGCTAACTTTTGTGTTGCCGGTTCTGCTGATCGCATTGGTAGTTATCTGCATCAAAGAAATCATCCGAAAACCGCCACTGGAAGAAGAGGTAGTAGACCTTGGTGATTTTCCCAGCAATAAAGATAAAAGGGTGGAGCCACAGCAGATCACCGACGACAATCAATACCTCTAATGCCGGCGAATAAGGCTGCAATGTTGTCTTCCCCTATTAGCTGGCTGCCGTTGTAGTATTCTTCGTTGTTATTCTCGTTGGCCGCATAATATTCTCCCTTTCCATCATCCGCGACAGCAAGCGGAAAAAGAACAGGAAAGGCAGAGATTTAACGGTGTAGTTTACCTTCGCCAAATGTCAATCAATTTCCGGCTTTCCGCACTCCAATTTCTGCAAAACGCCGTTTTTGCCTCCAGCGTCATCAGCGTGGGTACCTACCTGCTTAACACATTGGGGTTCAGCGGGCGGGAGGTTGGCATGATCTATGCGACAAACGCCATTGCTTCAACGTTAGCGCCTCCGATAGTTGGCTGGCTGGCCGACCGCCATTTCAGCGCCGACCGGATGCTGGTAGTCCTGACTGGCGTTGCCTCAGCGGCCTTGATTTCCTGTTTCTTCGTTACTGGGTTCCCCGCCTTCTACGCATTATTTCTACTGTTCAACCTCTGTTTCATGCCCACCTTCGGCCTGCTGTCAGCGGTGTGTTTTCATCAACTCGAAGATCCGGCAAAGACGTTCCCAAGGGTCCGGGTTTGGGGTACGGTGTCTTTCATGTTGGTGGGCGTTGGGCTGAGCTATTTCGCCGTCGAAAGCTCCCCACTGCCCTTGCTGGCCGGTGGCGTCATTGCCCTCATCATGTCGTTAAGCTGCTTGTTGCTACCGCGCATTCCTCCTCAACCCGGGTTTAACCTTTCCATACTTTCTGGGCCAACAGTTGCCAGGATCATCCGCGAACCCGGTATGATCGTATTGCTCATTGCGGTACTGTGCTCGTCCTTTCCCTCCTCTTTTTACTACAGTTTCCTCAACCCATTTCTGAATGAGGTTGGCTGGTCGGCGGCGGCAGCAAAGATGTCGCTGGGCCAACTGATGGAGATTGGCGTGATCCTGGCCATGCCTCTGGCCTTCCGTAAACTACGCTTTCGCAGTATCGTGTACTGGGGGTTGATGGCCTGGGGCTTACGATATTTCGCCTTCGCCTTCGCCCGGCCGGGGCATTACGAATGGTTACTGTATGCGGCCATTCTCGTGCAAGGAATTGCCTTCGCCTGGATCGTGATTGCTGCTCAGATTTATGTAGATAAACGCGTCCCTATAACGTTGAGAAGTACAGCGCAGGGCTTGGTCGCTTTTGCCAACCAAGGCATTGGCATCATTTTCGGCAGTTGGATAGCCGGGGAGGTCGTGCTGGCAAATACCTTTGCCGGAGGTGGCCACAATTGGTCTATAATCTGGTTGGTTCCGGCAGTGGTGGGGGTGCTTTCCGCGGTAGCTTTCTGGTGGTTTTTTCCTAAGGCAGCGCGGTTGTGAAGTCAGAGAGTCGCTACCGCAAGAGGCAGCTCGCTATCACTCGTAAAAGAAAGGGAGCGCCGCACGAACGAAGTGAGCATCAGACGCGAGACTGTCTGACTCCTTGACTATCTAACTCCTTAACTAATAAGGCCACCAAATCAACACCCTCCTGCATCTTTTAGTAACTTAGACCGTTTCTTTAAAAAAATCCGACTTCCATGGCTTTCCTCCGTCTCTTTAAAGCACCAAAGAATCAGCAATTCAGCTACAAGCCCCGTTTCTGGGATCCTAAGAAGGAAGAAGCTGAAAAATTACGCCAGCGGGTAGAGCAGCTGCAGACTGGGGGCGTCAACGCCATGAAGACCCGGATATCGGGTGGCTTCAGAAAAGGCCAGGGCGGCGAAGCCGCTGGAGCTTACCGAAGCGCCCGGGTTAAGAAGTCCAACACGACACTTTTAATCATCCTTATTTGCCTCCTTGCCGTCTCTTATATCATCTACACCATCTATTTTCAGGACTTAAATGCTTGGATTACGTCAGGAAATGCTCCGGTTGTAGAGTAGTGCTTCCTGTTTATTTTGCGTATCTTAGCCGCCTGAAAATTCTCGTTGATTAACCTGCATCTTAACATGACGGACAACCTAGTCCATCTACTTCCCGACGCCATAGCCAACCAAATCGCTGCGGGCGAAGTGATCCAACGGCCCGCCAGCGTCGTGAAGGAACTGGTTGAAAATGCCATCGACTCCGGAGCAAGTGAGATAGAGCTACTCATAAAAGACAGCGGAAAAACCCTGATTCAAGTGAGGGATAATGGTTGTGGCATGTCTGAAACAGACGCCCGGATGTCACTCGAACGGCACGCCACCAGTAAACTTCGTAGTGCCGATGATCTTTTTGCCCTGCGCACAATGGGTTTCCGTGGAGAAGCCCTTGCCAGCATCGTTGCCGTAGCACACATGGAGATGAAGACCAGGCGCGCACCTGATGAGCTGGGTACTCGCCTCGTCGTTGAAGCCAGTGAAGTCAAAATTCAGGAACCGATCGCGGCTCCTCCCGGAACCAGCATCGCAGTACGCAATCTTTTCTTCAACATTCCGGCACGTCGAAACTTCCTTAAAAGCGATACGGTAGAGATGCGTCACATTCGTGACGAATACATCCGCATTGCCCTTGCACACCCTGCGGTACGTTTTGACCTTCACGTCAATGATCGGCTTGACCTCGCACTCCCTGCGGGTAAGTTACGCCAAAGGGTTGTTCAGGTCTTCGGCCGTAAGTATGACAAATTGCTGGTACCAATTAAGGAGGACACAGACGTACTCTCCATCAGTGGCTATGTCGGTAAGCCCGAAGCAGCCCGAAAATCCAAGGTAGGGCAGTTCTTTTTCATCAACAATCGCTTCATTAAAAGCAGTTACCTCCATCATGCGGTGACGACGGCTTATGATGATCTTTTGCCAAAGGACAGCTACCCTTTCTACGTCATCTACCTAGAGATAGATCCTTCAAGGATCGATGTCAACGTTCACCCAACCAAACAGGAAATTAAGTTTGAGGACGAACGCCTGATCTATAACTACCTCAAGGCGACCATCCGTCAAGGATTAGGCAGGGCAAGCATTATGCCTTCCATCGATTTTGAGACAGACAACCCTTTTTCTCCTTCCCGGACCAACATCACTACTCCCCAACTCCCCGATGACATGGGTGATCCGTTGCCCAGCCGGATGAATGACGATTATCAGCCGCCGCCTGCCGGCCGCAGCAGCGGTGGGTCGTCCGGCAGTAACTCCGGAACCGGCCAACCTAAATCAGAAACTGCCCGCCATGCGAGTAACGTTCGGAACTGGGAAAAGCTTTACGAAGGGCTGGGAGACGATACAGCCTCCAGAACGGAGCCTTCCTTTATCGATTTCGGAGATGCGGAAACCAGTAACCCGGAGCTAGGGGAGCTGCTTCCCAGCCGGATGAGTCAGGAGGAAGACCCAGAGAACCCCCAGCAGCAACCACAAGACAGGGCCCCTTATCAAATTCACCAGCGCTATATCGTTTCTCCGATAAAAAGCGGCTGGTTACTCATCGACCAGCGCGCCGCCCACCAACGAATCTTGTACGAACAATTTTTGCGGAACCTCCACGATACGCCTGCTGCTTCCCAGCAATCGATGTTTCCCCAAACATTGGAACTTCCCCACGTGGACGTCGGCCTGATGAACGGTATCCTACCTGATCTTCGTCTGCTTGGCTTCGATGTTGAGCACTTTGGTGGGGAATCGTTCATCATCCGGGGCATTCCCGCTGAACTTGCCGGGCAAAAGAACGAAAAGCAGCTTCTGGAACAACTTCTGGAACAATACCGCAACGACGTTGAGGCCGACAGTAACGGCCACGCCCGACTAGCCCGGGCATTGGTACGCGGTGCCGCAATTCGTCGTGGCCAACTACTCGATACTGCCGAAATGCGTTCGCTGATTGACCGGCTCTTCGCCTGCGAACAGCCTCAAAGGGCACCCAATGGGCGCCGCTGCTTCATCAAATATGAACTGGATGAAGTTGACCGACGTTTTGATAATTAACTTCCCGGGAAGTCATTGTCTAAGACCCTCTCCTTTATGCCTCCAGTTACCCCCATCGTTCGCTATCTGCTGATCCTTAACGCTCTTGTGTTTGCCGTGGTCGTATTGCCCCGGGAGGTAATGGGATACCCCCTACAACTCGAACAGGCACTGGCAATGTATTATCCTGCCAGCTCGTCTTTCCGTCCTTACCAAATTATCACCCACTTCTTCATGCATGCCGATATCGGACACATCGGAATGAACATGTTGGGCCTTTATTTTCTTGGCCCACTCATTGAGACCAGGCTGGGTGCTACCAAATTCATCATCCTGTATTTTCTATCCGCAATGGGCTCCGTCGGACTTCATATTGGCGAGATGTGGTTATCCATTCAACATTATGAAGGCCTCTTAGCAACATTTACGGCAAATCCCAGCCTCCAACATCTAAACGAATTCTTTGCCGGCGTCGACACTTCCCAGATTGAGGACAACGGTGCTTCCGTAAGTATGCTGGTTGGAAATCTTCAGAATAAGCTCGCGATGAATACTGGTGGAGCCTCCGCAATCAACGAAGCACGTTCCCTAATGCAAGGATATGTTGAATTTCTCCAAAAAGGCCCGATGGTGGGAGCATCAGGAGCTATCTCCGGAGTACTCGCCTCTTTTGCCGTATTCTACCCCTGGCAGAAACTTCAACTTCTTTTTGTCCCTGTCGGTATTCCTGCAGTCTATTTCGTTAGCCTTATTTTCCTGATTGACCTATTTCTGGGCTTTGCGGACTTCGGCTTTGATCGAATCGCCCACTTCGCTCATATTGGAGGTGGGATAACCGGAGCAGTACTGGCCTTCATCTGGTTAAAAACAAGTACGCCGCCCTGGATGAAGCGGGTGGATAAAGGGGCTTGATCGGTTAGGAGCTTGTCAGAACTTTTCTCGTCATCCAAATCAGGCGCTTTTCAGCTTAAATCCCCCCGGTTAAAACAGTCCCTTAGGGGACGCCGTATAAATAACTCAGGTTTGACCAGACTCGGTAGGCTTCAGTAAGCACTAACATTGCTCCCCCCAATTTGCGCGATCTAATCCGCGAAAGTTAATCGCTTCCGCAAGGTGATGCGTGCTTATTTGCTCACATTCTTCCAGGTCAGCAATTGTGCGTGAGACTTTAAGTATACGATCATACGCCCGGGCACTGAGTTGGAGTTTTTCCATTGCATTCTTTAGTAGCTGACTAGCCGCGGCATCGATCATACACCATTCCCGCACCAGGCGACTGGGCATTTGGGCGTTGCAATAAATCCCTGCCTGATCAGTATAACGTAAAGCCTGTACTTTACGAGCAACCAGTACGCGCTCCGCAATTATCTCACTCGTTTCGGCATCCGGAGCCCGGCTTGCTAGTTTTTCCAAAGGGACCGGAGTTACTTCCACTTGTAAATCAATACGATCCAATAACGGACCGCTTATTTTGCTCAGGTATCGCTTGACAGCACCCGGTGGGCAGCTACATTCGCGCGTAGGGTGATTAAAGTAGCCACAAGGACAGGGGTTCATGCTCGCAATGAGCATAAAGCTTGCTGGAAAGTCTACCGTTACTTTAGCACGGCTGATAATGATTCTCCGTTCTTCCATGGGCTGCCGCATAACCTCAAGCGCACTGCGCTTAAACTCAGGCAGTTCGTCCAGGAACAGCACTCCGTTATGGCTAAGGCTGATTTCACCGGGGCTAGGGTAACTACCGCCTCCAACCAGCGCAACATCACTGATGGTGTGATGAGGAGCCCGAAAAGGACGGGTTGTTATCAAAGCTGCTGAAGCAGGCAGGAGACCAGCAACAGAATGAATTTTAGTTGTCTCAAGTGCCTCCCGCAAATCAAGCGGAGGAAGAATTGTTGGTAATCTGCGGGCGAGCATTGTTTTACCCGCACCTGGAGGGCCAATTAAGATCACGTTATGCCCTCCCGCCGCAGCAATAGTCATAGCACGTTTAATATTCTCCTGTCCGCGTACGTCACTAAAATCAACGTCAAAGCAGGTCCGGTCTTTAAAAAACTCCTCACGTGTATTTACTACTACCGGCTCCAGCTTAACGGCTCCAGTAAGAAAATCAATGGCCTCACGGAGGCTTTTTACGCCATACACGGGTAAATCACTTACAATTCCGGCCTCCCGAGCATTGTCTATAGGCAGAATGAAACCCTTATATCCCTTTGCTCTTGCCTGAATGGCTATGGGCAACGCTCCTTTAATTGGCCGTAATTCACCGCTTAGCGAAAGCTCTCCCATAATCATGTACTCACTCAGGTCTTTGACGGTAATTTGGTCCGTAGCGTTCAGGTAGCCCAAAGCTACTGGCAGGTCATAAGCTGCCCCTTCCTTACGTACGTCCGCAGGCGCAAGGTTGATCACAATCTTCATCCTTTTATTCTGAAAGCCACTGTTTACAACGGCGGCTTCGACCCGATATGATCCTTCCCGGATTGCGTTGTCGGGTAAGCCCACAACATTGTACCAAGGCTTTCCTTCGGCTACAAAGCCCCCGGAATTTACCTCCACGGTGATACATCTGGCATCTACGCCTTCGACGGCGCTGGCAAAAGTTTTAACTAACATTAGGCTGCATAATATGTGCAGCACACCTTTCGAACACTCAAATGTATTAAAAAATATTATTAAATACAAATAATATTTAATTTACTATTGGTAAAACGAAAATGGCCCCACCGGATTTCTCCGATGGGGCCACTTTCCATCTGCCCTTTCGGGCAGGACTAACGGTCAGTTGTTCTTAGCGAACAACTACCATCTTCTTAGTAGCAGAGAAGTCACCAGCCGTCAGCGT
>JBLHRW010000244.1:0-7822 GCA_047626445.1 Neolewinella sp. | reverse complement strand
TTGGGGCTTCGTTAAACGATCAGCCACCAGCACAGCCACAGAGTTTTGCTACTTTTGCTCTTCAAAAGTAGGCCGCCGGCAGGCAGGTGTGGCGGGATATCATGTAAGGTGTAGGAGGTCTTTTGAGCGCTAAAAACCGTCGGGGAGAATCCCTATCAGACTGAACACCCTAGGTTGAAGGGTTGGTTGGATGGGATGAAGTGGTGGTCTATTTGGGAGCTGGCGCGCTAGCGTCTAACCAATAAAGGCATTACAAAACACTACTATCTTTCTTATACCCGTACCTCTTTCTCTCTAGCGATGCCAATTTGATCGAATATCCGACATCTAACCTTAGGGCCGCCCTTTGCGCTCCATCCATCGCCCCAAAAGTGGCCCCTCCGGATCAAGCGTACGGTTACTCTTGAGCAGCAAGACGAGACTTGCTCAATTTGCTCCTTGAATAGTCTAAGCATGCACCTGCGGCCCCGCCTAAAAACATTCTGGACGCGACTCAAGGGCTAAATTCCAGATCGAACGCTCGGCATAAACACCAACTCCGTTAGCCGCGCCAAAAACACCCTACCGGAGCCGCGTGGGTTGTTTACCAAACCATTATCGTTAACGCAAAACGTCCATGTATTACCAATCGCTCCGGCCAAGAGAAAACAACATCGAAAAATCGTTTGGTAAACAACGCGCGTCTATGTACCTTTGCGCTCCTTATTAAAAAACTTGTGCCATGCCCAAGATGAAATCGCACAGCGGTGCAAAAAAACGTTTCAAGATTACCGGTACCGGTAAAGTGAAGCGTTTCCAAGCTTACACGTCGCACATGATGCGCAACAAGTCCAACAAAGCCAAGCTTCGTCTACGTGACGGTGCCCTGGTTTCTGTAGCGGATGAGAAGCGGATCAAGCGCCTTCTGTGTAAGTAACTACTATTGTGAAGACAGGGTTGCCTGTTTTTACGATCTATTATTTAACGAGAGTACGGGTTCAAAGTACAATTAGTCTCCGTGCTGTACTAAATTCTGTTTTATGCCACGTTCAGTAAATGCGGTTGCAAGCCGCACGCGCCGCAAGCGCTACTTAAAAGCCGCCAAAGGATACTTTGGCGCACGTTCCAAGGTCTACACCGTAGCCAAGAACGCCGTTGAGAAAGGTTGGGGTTATGCCTACCGGGATCGTCGTAACAAGAAGCGCGTATTCCGCCGCCTCTGGATTGCGCGTATCAACGCCGCCGCTCGTCAGAACGGTACCACTTACAGCCGTCTGATGCACGGTCTCAGCGAAGCAGGCGTTGGCCTGAATCGTAAAGTTCTCGCTGACCTGGCGATGAACCACCCCGAGGCTTTCAAGGCTGTACTTGACAGTGTGAAGAAGTAGAGGATTCATTTCCTCTGTTCCACGAATATAATATTGAAGCCCCGCTGATCTTTGGATCGGCGGGGCTTCTTCAGTAGATAAGGGAAGAAGTGAATAATTGAATGGTTGCCAGCCGGGAGGGTTACAAATTTTTCAGCGAACCTGATGGGCAATACATTACAACTGGTTAGTTCGCTGTATATCTCTTCGTGACGCGCCAGGGGCCCCTTCTCAATTAACTCCGAAATTCTATGATTCCAAAAAGGGTTACCCTGCGTTGTGTCAATAGGACTATAAATAGTCTCCTTAATGGCAGGGTACACTTCGAGGAAAAAAGCAGCGCTTTTTCAAACCGGCGTTTCCTGACCGCCCAGGCTTACTCGGGGCAAAGCCCCTTTACCCTTTAAATAAAGTCCGGTAATTAACCCTTTCCAGCCAAGCTCAAAACTCGTTCCACAAAAGCCGTAGCCCGGATTTCTTTCAACTCCGCATAGCCCCCCTTATCCTGCTTAGCAGTACTGGCGATTTCTTGTTTTAGTCCTTCATACTCGTCCCTGGCCCAGGCGTGTCCGCGCAGGCAATCCCGAAAATCCAGGTGCCGTTTCAGCTCCGGGCTGTGAGACGGGCAAACGTATAGATGATGATTGAGGCGGTCTAATACCGGATGGACCACTGTGCAAAACCACTCACGCCCTCGCTTATGCCCGACAAAACCCGGCTGCTGAAAACGCTCGTTAAACGCCTTATCTGAAGTCGATTCCGGAAAGCGAACCAGGCCAGCGTTAGTAGCTGGCGAGAACCGTTTCAGATGGTGCAGATTGGCGGGTGCATGGGTTAGTTTAGTAGGTTAATAGTACTAAACTTGCAACGCAAGTTGCCCCTCATCCTTACTTTCCAGCAAAGACTTTCCGTTTTCGCTCAGGAACGCATCTACGGAACGTGCACACTCCCGCCCCTCTGAAATGGCCCAAACAACGAGGCTTTGGCCACGGCGCATATCACCGGCAGCGAAGACTTTAGGTACACTCGTCTGATAATTGTGCTCGGGGTTGGCAGCTACGTTACCACGAGCATCAAGCCCAACACTGAGTTTAGTCAGCAGCCCTTCGTGTTGTGGGTGTACGAAGCCGGCAGCGATAAGCAACAGCTGGCAGGGGATCTCCCGCTCTGAGCCTTCCATCTTTACGAAAGTATTGCGGCCAGAAGCATCCTTTCCCCATCGGATGTTTACGGTTTGAATGGCCCTAAGTTTACCATTTTCATCTCCGAGGAATTTCTCGGTCAAAACAGCCCATTCCCGTTCACAACCTTCTTCGTGGCTGGAACTGGTTCGGAGGATCATTGGCCAGTTCGGCCAAGTGTCTGGGGAGGCCGCTGCTCCGGGCTTACCCATTAGTTCGATCTGGGTAACTGAATTGGCGCGATGACGGTTACTGGTTCCAACGCAATCGGCGCCGGTATCACCACCACCGATAACGACAACGTCAAGTCCTTCGGCATGAATCTGTTTAAAGTTCGTGAGGTCGTCACCGGCCACCCGTTTATTATTCTGGTCGAGGAACTCCATGGCAACGTGCACACCATCCAGTTCCCGTCCAGGAAGTTTAAGGTCACGGGGGATGGTAGAGCCTCCAGCCAGGACGACGGCATCGTTGTCCCGAACCAGTTTTTTAGCATCTACGTTTCCGCCAACCTCTGCATTCACCTGAAAACTGATGCCTTCCGCTTCCATCAGCTCAATACGGCGGTCGATGATGTTCTTCTCCAGTTTAAAGTCAGGAATACCATACCGGAGCAGACCACCTACCCGGGTATTACGTTCGTAAACGGTAACGTTGTGCCCCGCCTTATTCAGCTGGGCAGCAGCGGCAAGTCCCGCAGGCCCTGAGCCAACAATGGCTACTTTCTTCCCCGTTCGGTTACTGGGGGGGGTCGGTCGGGCATAGCCCCGGTCAAATGCTTCCTCGGCAATACTCTTTTCGATATGCTCGATGGTTACCGCCGGCTGGTTGATGCCTAAAACACAGGCCGCTTCGCACGGGGCCGGGCAAATACGGCCAGTGAATTCTGGAAAATTATTGGTTTCGCTCAGGATTCGCCACGCCACTTGCCAGTCCTGCTGGTAAACGGCGTCGTTAAATTCAGGTATAATATTGCCCAATGGACACTCACTGTGGCAAAAAGGAACGCCACAATCCATGCACCGACTGGCCTGTTTGATGGTCTTCTCTTCCGACATCGGTTGGTACAACTCCTTCCAGTCGCTCACACGCACCTCGACGGGGCGTTTACCGGGGAGTTCTCTTGTTTCATTCAGGAAGCCTTTTGGATCTGACATTATTTTTATTTTTTAGCCGTTTGGCATTTACACAATTGGGCGACGGGGAAGAAAACTTCGGGGTTAAACGAGTTCCGCCACCTTTACCGAAAGGTTGGGCTGCATCTTTTTTTCCTTAAGGACTCGCTTGTAATCACGCGGCATGACCTTGACGAAATGACCAAGCGCAGCACCCCAGTCGTTCAGCAAATCAAGTGCCGTTTTTGAACTGGTGTAGGTGAAGTGGTTACTCACCATCTGTTGGAGTAGAACCTTATCGAAATCCTCCAGCGCTTCGATATCTGCCATGTCATCGTTCAACTTCTCGGGGAAGCGTCCCTGCGGATCGTAGATATAGGCCATGCCGCCTGACATACCCGCACCAAAGTTCTTACCCGTTTCTCCCAGAACGACGGCCAGGCCACCGGTCATGTATTCACAGCCATGGTCTCCTACTCCTTCAACTACCGTTTTTACGCCGGAATTCCTGACACAGAAGCGTTCACCCGCCGTGCCTTTGATATAGGCTTCGCCGGAAGTTGCCCCGTAAAAGGCTACGTTTCCGATAATGATGTTCTCATGAGGGTCGAATTTAGAAATCCGATCCGGTACGACAATCAACCGGCCACCACTGAGGCCTTTGCCGAAGTAATCGTTGGACTCGCCCTCCAGCAAGAACTCAATGCCCTTGGCGCCGAAGGCGCCAAAGCTCTGCCCTGCGGAGCCTCGGAAACGGAACTTGATCGCTCCGTCGGGTAATCCTTCTGCATGGAATCGCCGGCTGATCTCATTGGAGAGCATCGTGCCTGTGGCGCGGTCCGTATTCTTTATCGGAAAATCGGTGGTCACCGTTTCCATGTGTTCCAAAGCTGGTTTTGCCGCTTCGAGCAAACGACGGTCCAGTACATCCTTCAGTCCATGGTCCTGTACCGTAGTGTTGTAGAGGCCTACGGATTCATCCGCAACCTCCTTCCACAAAATCGGACTCAGATCAAGCGCCTTATACTTCCAGTGCTCAACATCTTTATTCGTCTTAAGATGCTCCACTTTACCAACCATCTCATTGACGGTACGGAAACCAAGTTCGGCCATAATACTCCGCATATCCTCGGCCAGGAAGCGGAAGAAGTTGATGACGTGCTCGGGATCACCGGTAAAGCGGGCCCGCAAGTCTGGGTTTTGCGTGGCAATGCCAACAGGACAGGTATTCACGTGGCACTTACGCATCATGATACAACCTTCGACGACCAGTGCTGCGGTAGCGACGCCGTATTCTTCCGCGCCCAGCAGGGTGGCAATGACAAGGTCGCGGCCGGTACGAATCTGACCGTCGGTCTGTAGGACGACGCGATCCCGGAGTTTGTTCCGTACCAGCGTTTGGTGCGTCTCTGCCAGGCCCAACTCCCAGGGCAACCCCGCGTGGCGAATACTGGACAAAGGACTTGCCCCCGTTCCGCCATCGTGGCCGGAGATCAGGATAGCGTCGGCCTTAGCCTTGGCTACGCCGGAAGCGATGATGCCAACGCCAGCCTTCGAAACCAGTTTAACGTTGATCCGTGCCCTACGGTTAGCATTCTTCAAGTCGAAGATCAGCTGCGCCAGGTCCTCGATCGAGTAGATATCGTGGTGTGGCGGCGGGGAGATCAAATCCACTCCGGGAGTAGAGTTTCGCACCCGACCGATCCAGTCGTCTACTTTGTGGCCGGGCAGTTGCCCGCCTTCGCCGGGCTTGGCACCCTGGGCCATTTTTATTTGCAGCTCATCGGCGTTCGTCAAATAATAGCTGGTTACCCCAAAGCGTCCCGAAGCAACTTGCTTGATGGCAGAACGCATATTATTACCATGCTCGTCCAGCTCGAACCGGATGGGGTCTTCCCCGCCTTCTCCGGAGTTGGAGCGGGCGCCAATCTTATTCATTGCAATCGCCAGCGTCGTATGTGCCTCCCAACTGATGGAGCCAAAAGACATGGCTCCCGTAGCAAAGCGTTTCATAATCTCTTCTGCCGATTCGACCTCCTCCAATGGAATTGGATCCCCCTTTCGGAAGGCCAGCAGGCCACGCAGTGTTAGTGCCTTCTCCGTCTGGTTATTGATCTCCTCCTTGTATTTATCAAAGGCGTCTTTGTCGTTCTTCCTCGCCGCAATCTGTAGGTAATGAATGCTTTTGGGGTTGAACATGTGTGCTTCTCCCTTACGCTTCCACTGGTAAACGCCGCCTACTTCCAACTGCGGATTAGGAACCGCCTTCTCCGGATAGGCAAGCCTTTGACGTACCAGTACCTCCTGCGCGATGCCATCATACCCCATTCCTTCAATTCTGCTGATGGAGCCACGGAAACATTCGTCGACTACCTTATGGTTAAGACCCAGCACTTCGAAAATTTGGGCGCCCTGATAAGACTGCAGGGTCGAAATACCAATTTTAGACATAATCTTTAGCAACCCTTTACCAATTGCTTTGCGGTAAATCGTAAGTACTTCGGAACGCTCCATCCCGGTATCCTCAAAGACGTTTGAGGAATGCAGGTCAGCTAAGGCGGCGTACGTCAGGTAAGGATTAACGGCACTGGCCCCATAACCGATCAGGGTGGCAAAATGGTGCGTTTCCCGCACGTCTCCTGCTTCGATGACCAGGCTTGTCTTGGCGCGTAAGCCCAACTCAACCAAATGGTGATGCACTGCGCCGGTGGCCAATAGACTTGGCACGGGAGCGATGAAATTATCGGCCATCCGATCACTGATCACCAGAATATTGTACCCACTCCGCACGAGGCTCTCGGCTTGCGCTTTGATGTGTACAATGGCAGCGGCCAGGCGGCCTTCCTGTCCGTCGGCCTTGAAGACGGAGCGGATTACTCCCGCCCGGAAGTCGGGGTGGTGAATTTCTTTGATCTTCGCCATTTCGTCGTTCGTGAGAACCGGCGTATCGAGGTGGATATTTTTTGCATTGCCCGGGTTTACATCCGTAATATTATCCGTACTTCCCAGCATAGCATACAGCGACATCACGCTACGTTCCCGGATTGGATCGATGGGCGGGTTGGTCACCTGAGCAAAAAGTTGCTTGAAGTAGTTCGCCAAGTGCTGGCTTTGCAGACTAAGGGCCGCCAGTGGCGTATCTGCTCCCATGGAACCGATCGGGTCTTTTTTTCCCTTGATCATGGGTTCCAACAGGAAATTCAGGTCTTCTTTCGTATAGCCGAATAATTGCAGCCGTTGGAAAAGTGTGGTGGGGCCCATGCTCACGCCCGCACGCCGGCGCAGCGGAAGATCCGCCAGCCCAATGCGATGCTCGTCAAGCCATTCGCGGTAGGGCAGTCGCTTACAAATGGTCTCCTTCAGTTCCTCGTCACCGATAATACGATGTTCTTCAAGGTCGGCAACGAGGATTCGGCCGGGTTGTAGGCGTCCTTTCTGGACGACAGTAGATTGGTCAACGGGTAATGCGCCAGCTTCGCTGGCGACGATAAGGACATTATCTTCGGTCAGGCACCAGCGGCTCGGCCGCAGGCCGTTACGATCGAGGGTGGCACCAACAAGAATTCCATCCGTAAAACAGATAGAGGCTGGTCCGTCCCAGGGCTCCATCAGGCCCTTGGTGTATTCATAGAAGGCCCGCTTATAATCCGGCATCACTTCATCGTGCTGCCATGCTTCTGGAACCATCATCATAAGAGCATGAGGAATGCTCATACCGTTCAGGGTCAGGAATTCCAAGACGTTATCAAAATTGGCGGAATCAGACAATCCCGTTCCGCAAACGGGGTAGATTTTATCAAGCTCATCTTCCATGAAATGTGCCGTCTCCCGAATCAATGTCTCCTTGGATTTCCACCAGTTTACGTTACCCTGGATGGTATTGATCTCTCCGTTATGCGCAATCATCCGGAAGGGCTGTGCCAGCTTCCACTTGGGAACGGTGTTGGTAGAAAACCGGCTATGGATCAGTGCAATGGCTGATTTGAAGTCGGCACTTTGTAAATCGTTGTAGTAGCCAGGCAGCTGCCAGGTTGTTAGCTGCCCTTTGTAAACGATGGTCTTATAGCTAAAGCTGGCGAGGTAGAACTGGTCCCGGGTCTCCGGGTAAGTCATGTGAATTTTGTGGGTAGCGTACTTCCGCAAAACGTACAACTTGCGCTCCAATGCCTTAGCATCCATT